>NZ_NHRP01000029.1:0-34859 GCF_002165385.1 Acinetobacter sp. WCHA39 | reverse complement strand
CAGTAAGTTTATTTCGCTACGGTTTGGACTATGTTCAAATGGCTATTCTACGTTTGATTGGTTTTGGAAAAAAAGAAGAATTTAAGAAAGTGCTCGCAATTTTAAGGAAGAAAAAGCCTGATAGGACAAGGGCCCTATGAAATTTGTCGTGTACAAAGAATTTAATCAATAGTTTAATTTTAATTGATTAAAAATTAAAAAAAATAATTAAATAAATTTTACATAAGTAATTATAAAATAACATTTTTTTACATTATGCATTTAACTGGAATTCACAGTCGAATATCTGTATTCTGTTACAAGTACAGCTTCTAAGTTGTTAGTTCATAAGGCTTATTGAAAAATACTAAAGAGTTGGCCTTGATCAATTAATGTTAATTTTGGATGTATTCACGATGGAATTCGTCAGACTGCTGTACGCAAGTAAAGTTGCTAATACATATCCTGAGCTAAAGCAAGATTTAATTGAAATCTTAAATTCAGCAGTAGATTTTAACTATCGTAATGAAATTACTGGTGTTCTTTACTATGGACATGGATACTTCGTTCAATGTCTTGAGGGTAGGAGGAGCAAAGTAGATGATCTTTTTTATACTCGAATTTTGAAAGATCCAAGACACAAAAATTGTGAAATTCTATTTTATGAAAAATGTAATATAGGCCTTTTTAAAAATTGGAACATGAAATTCGCACCAATTAATAAAAGGCTAGGGGACTTCTTTCTAGAAAATCATAGAGATGACTTTAATCCATTTTTACTATCAACTGAAACAATTCCAAATTTTATTGATCTTTTAGCATCGGAATATGCAATAGAACCATATTCATTCGAAATGAATGAATAATTCAAATTTTTAGATAGCATTGTTATAGAGTAAAATAATGAATATACGATTATGCTATGCCAGTTCACGTCATGAGCTAATAGATGATTTGATTGAAGACTTAAGTGATATCCTCACAGTTGCAAGAGACTTTAATTCTAAAAATGATATTTTCGGGGTTTTATATTATGCAAATAATGCTTTTTTCCAATGTTTAGAGGGGGAAAAGGTAATTGTTCATGAGCTCTTTGATCGTATTAAAGCCGATTGTAGACACAATTCAATATTAGAATTCAATGTTGTAGAAATTGATAAATTCAGTTTTAAAAATTGGTCTATGAAGTATGTGCAAAAAAGCTCAAATGTCGATATTTTCTTTAATCAAATAGGATTTGGTCAGTTCGTTCCAGCAGCTATAAATGAAGAGAATTTAAATCGATTTATAGACGTACTGTTAACTGAAAATCAGACAGAAGTAAAAAGAAAAATTGGTTTAAACAGACGTGGAACTCGTCCATACTTGTAAGACTAAAAAAGACGAGCTCTATTAGCCCGTCTTTTTTAATTCTTAAAGTGCAATACTCTTACTTGTTCCTAAATCTTGCGTTTCACCTGTTACTGCTGCCTTAGTAAGCTTATAGAGTGTGAATAGTGTGCCTGAACCTTTCCAATATTGAGCACCATTGCATATAACTCTAATCAGTTGAATGTCTGAATCGGATTTACCCTGTTGGAAGAAAGCCTCATAGGCAGGGGACCAGATTTCATCAAGTATGACTTCATCAATCACATTTTCTGCAACACCATTAATAGAGACATAATCATTATTTGAGGTATTACTATAACCCAAATTTACCTGAGGATTGCTTGATATACTTTTTACTAATTCAGATTTTTTTGAACCTAAGAACCATACAATTCCATTGAATGTATTATTCTGAGTGGTCATAGGAACGGAATGCAAATGACCTTCTTCAGTGACAAATGTTAACATTGCGAATCTAAAATGCTTAAGTAATTCGCTCAACTCTTCATAATTGCTATTAATATTTTCCATATATCTAATACTCAATTAGTAATTTGAATTAATACTATCTATTAAAAGAATATTAATAGAAGTTTATATTTGTATTTACAATGTTTAATAAAAATAAAAGATTAACATTAGTGTAATTTTATGATATTTAAGAGTATCTAACCTGACTATTTTTATTAATTTTTATGACTTTAAAGTAAGTGTTTTTATACCATATTACTTTATTTAAATAAGCATTATCTAACTCCTCCCATATTCTCAAAATTAAAGAACATAGTCGATTCTTCATAAATCCACAACCAATTTGAAACATGCATTTTTTTAGCTGAGTCAAAGAGAGTATCTTTAACTTTGACAAGCTTATGTAAATTCAATTTTTCGTCCTGAAGGATAATTTGATTAATTTTCAAAAAACACCATTAAGAAATAGGATAGGTAAATCTAAGCCTATTTTATTAGATTAGATACGGTTTAAAATTAAAAAATGTAAAGCTATAAAATTTTCAATATTTATCAATTGGTTAGAGATTTTTTATAAATATTAAGTAACATCAGAATTATCTTAATTTTTTTCTACTCATTTCATTTTGTTCTAGAAGAGATCTTATGCTTGGTTTAGTAGTGTATTTTATATTTGGATTGCAATTACCATTTTGGTTTTTCAATCTTCCAAGTGTTTTTACTAATCCCGTTAAATTCCTGTCAGATAGACAAGCTTATTAAAATTATTTTAAATTTAACAATATATTAAATGGTGCGCTCAGCGGGACTCGAACCCACGCCACAGGCTTCGGAGACCTGTACTCTATCCAGTTGAGCTATGAGCGCATACATGTGTGGCACATCATAGGCAAAAAATACATATAGGTAAATATAAAGACGCAATCAATATGATCTATTGTTTATTAAAACAACGATTTTGAACTTTAATTGCCAAAATATTTCAATTATGTTTGCAAATGCTGTACTGAATAATTAATCAACTTCAATGTTTGATTCAATTGTGCTGGTGGAATTCGTGATTCTTGTAGAAAAGTAATCCATTGCATTTGGCAAGCTTTTAATTGCTGTAGGTTTTTGATTATCTGTATTTTTTGTATTAATGGTCTCGCGATTAAACCACAATAAGTTGTTAAGGTTTGAATCATAACTTGTTGGATTTCAATAAAAGGAAGTTTTTCTAAGGTAATAATTTCTGCTTCAAGATTTTCTGCTGGATTAGATATGTTTTTATTTTGATCTGGTTGAATGTGTGAGATTTTCGTAGAAGTATTATTCTCTTCTGATGTGACTTCTTCTTCAATATGTATGGATTCGGGTTGTTGATGTGCTAATAAGCCCATATCAATCAGTTGTTGAACTAATTCCGTAGGTGCTATTCTTTCTTTATATCCATGATCAAGTTCTTGAAAATCTTCATGATCAATCAAAAGCAATAAACGACGCTGGCGTGGAGTTAAAGCACTATCACGTTGTTGCAGGGCATTTTGCCCGAGTTCAGTTTTGAAAAAATTAGACATTTCTTAATCCCCACAAGCCCAAGATCTAGCATGAGGATTAAGATAAAGTTAAAAAATGACAATAATATTAACAATTTATTAAATATTATTGTCTTGATTGGAATGACTGGAAAATAATTTAAAAAATTTTCTAACAGGGCTTATCTAACTAATTTTGTTTCCAATGCCTTACGTAAATAGAGATCAAGATCGTCTTGGCGTAAAAGCCATTGGATATAATCCGCTGGAAGATCTTGAATCGCAGTACCTTTGTGTTTACCAAAAGTAATATTCTTCGGAATACGAGCTTCTTCTGAAGCTATATAAAGCTGTTCAATATTTTCAATGTTTAATTGATGAATGATATGCATCAAAATATTAGCTGTTAAAATAATATCAGCATCAGCTCTATGAGCACCTTTGAGCATTTCTCTAGCTTTATCACTGCCCTTGGAGATCAGATAAATTAAGGCTGAAATATTATGTGCTTCCGCATTTTCCCAAACACGACGTGCAAGTGCTAAAGTGCAAATTGGTTTAATTTTTGATGTATCTACGCCGCACTTTGCAATAGCTGTAATATCGTAATCAACGTTATGACCGATAATATATTGGGTTTGTTCAGGCAGTTGAAACTCACTGTAAAAAGGTTGATCAGCTAGGTCTGATTCTAATATGTGATGCACCGCCATCGCGGCATAAGAGATAGGTTGACCAACTTGATACAGCTGATCAAAAATCTTTTTCTTATCTAAGCTCAGCTTTCCATGCTCAATTTCAATTGGCGCGTAAGCAATTTCTATAGGCAAACCATTTAATGTATGTGTTTCCGTATCTAAAATAATGGCTTGCATAAAGTTGAACCTAATTGGGTAGGATAGTCTCTCAGACTTTTTATCTTACAAGAAATTTAGGATGAGCTGTGCTTAATCATGCTTAGATTGATTGGATTTTAAATAAATTAGTAGTGTATTGCGCAAATAAAAAGCAAATATAAAAGGATATAAAAAATACTTGAAACAATTTTGTAATAGGCGTAATTGTTATGGATGTAGTTGCCTTAGAAAAATAACATCTAAGGACAAAATCAAAAAAGAAGATAGTTAAGGAAAAACTAAATGAAAATTAAACTATTAACGGTTGCAATGCTGAGCACGACTTTGTTTTTGACAGCTTGTGGTGGCGACGATAATGAATCGGCAGTTTTTGTACCTAAACCTGAGATTCCTGAAAATAATATCAAAGACCCTGTTGTTGGCATGCCAACAGCATATACAAAAACTGATTTTAGTCTTGTAGCGTCAGAAAGCTCTGTTATGACTTATAAAATGTTAGGTCAAAATGGTCAAGAAACGACGGCAACAAGTTTAGTTTTTGTTCCGAAAGGGACGATGCCAGCGGATGGTTGGAAAATTGTCGTTTGGGCGCATGGAACAACCGGTGTGGCTGATATATGCGCACCGAGTCGTAATGTGACTAATGAATATGTTTATGCAATGATTAGTAAATTTTTGGCAGCAGGTTACATTGTCGTTGCACCTGATTATGAAGGGCTTGGTGAACCGAGTGGGCGTGAACTTCATCCATTTTTAAATTTAAAAAGTGAAGCATATTCTATTACAGATGCTGTAGTAGCAGCTAGATCATATTTATCTAGTCAAGGAAAAATGACATCACGTCAATGGATGACGGTCGGGCATTCACAAGGTGGGCAAGCCGCATTAGGAGCAGCTCAATATGCGAGCCGCGCAAAATTAGACTATAAAGGAACGATTGCTGTAGCACCCGCATCTAATTTTGGTGCAATTTTAACAAATGGAGAGCTATCTGTAAAAGATGCGCCTGTAAACTTTCAAATTCCAGTTTATGCACAACTTGATACTTTTACTGCATTGATTACTGCAGGTCTAAGAAATAATAATTTAACATTCAGTTATTCAAATGTATTTAAATCACCAACTGACTTAATTGCGAGTAAAGCTGAGTCAAACTGCTCAGGTGCGTTAGGCAATGAGTTTGTTAGCGGGATGCAAAATTATTTAAAAACAAATGTTGATTTGAAAAATTACCCACGTACCCAAACAAACTTTATGGCTTTACCTTTGGTGAAAGAGTTTTTAGAAAAAGATTCTCAACCTGCAAAAGTCAAGCTTAATCAACCTGTTGTTATTTATCAGGGAGCAAAAGATACAACTGTACCAAAAGAAGCAACGGATGCTTTAGTATTTGATGCAGCTAATAAGGGATCTACTATTCGATATGTAACAAATCCTGAATGGGATCATGGAACGGCATATGTGCTTAATATTGAAAATATTGTGAATGATGTCAAATCAGTAATGCCTGCTAGTAATTAAAAATTTAAGTTTTATAAAAGCCCAATTCTGTGTGTTGAGGATTGGGCTTTATACTTTTAATCGTAATTTTTGAATGACTCAAAAAAGAGTAGATCAATTCCAGCTAAATAAAATTATTAGTGAAATGTGATTAAAATTCACGAATAATTAAATAAATATCAAGCTCTGTAACAGTAAACTTCATGCTATAATTCGCACCAATCTTTAGCACGGCTTAAAAGCCCTAATTTATAGGACCCTCCGCTAATGTTTGCCAATATCTCTATTGCTGAATTTGATCCAGAATTAGCTCAAGCGATTGCTTCGGAAGGCGACCGCCAAGAAGCTCACATCGAGTTAATTGCTTCTGAAAACTATTGCTCTAAAGCTGTAATGGAAGCTCAAGGCTCGAAACTTACTAACAAATATGCAGAAGGCTATCCGGGCAAACGCTATTATGGCGGTTGTGAATATGTTGACGTTATTGAGCAACTTGCAATTGACCGTGCGAAAGAGTTGTTTGGAGCAGATTATGCAAACGTACAACCACATGCAGGTTCACAAGCAAACTCAGCAGTTTACTTAGCGCTTCTTAATCCTGGTGATACAGTATTAGGTATGAGCTTGGCTCACGGTGGTCACTTGACTCACGGTGCTAAAGTTAGCTTCTCTGGTAAAACTTATAATGCGATCCAGTACGGTTTAAACCCTGAAACAGGTGAAATCGATTATGAAGAAGTTGAGCGTTTAGCTTTAGAACATAAGCCACGTATGATCGTAGCTGGTTTCTCTGCTTATAGCCGTGTTGTAGATTGGCAACGTTTCCGTGATATCGCGGATAAAGTTGGTGCTTACCTTTTTGTTGATATGGCGCATGTTGCTGGTTTAGTTGCTGCTGGTGTTTATCCAAACCCAGTTCAAATTGCTGATGTAACGACAACGACTACACATAAAACACTTCGTGGTCCACGTTCTGGTTTAATTCTTGCAAAAGCAAACGAAGAAATCGAGAAGAAACTTCAATCAGCTGTATTCCCAGGCAACCAAGGTGGTCCTTTAATGCACGCAATTGCTGCTAAAGCAATCTGTTTTAAAGAAGCTATGGCACCTGAATATAAAACTTACCAACAGCAAGTTGTTAAGAATGCTCAAGCAATGGCTGAAGTATTCATTGCTCGTGGTTATGATGTTGTATCTGGTGGTACTGATAACCATTTATTCTTATTATCTTTAATTAAACAAGAAGATGTAACGGGTAAAGATGCTGATGCATGGTTAGGCGCTGCTCATATCACAGTAAATAAAAATGCTGTTCCAAATGACCCACGTTCTCCATTCGTGACTTCTGGTATTCGTATTGGTACGCCAGCTGTAACCACTCGTGGTTTTGGTGAAGATGAAGTTCGTGACCTTGCAGGTTGGATCGCCGACATTATCGACAGTAAAGGTAATGAACAAGTGATTGCTGATGTGAAAGCGAAAGTTGAAGCAGTGTGCGCTAAATTCCCTGTTTATGCTGCATAATTTGCTTTGCTAAATAGAATTCTAAACACACCTCAAACTTTGGTTTGGGGTGTTTTTTATGGTGATGATTTATTGGAGCTAGCTAAAAGAATTCAATTTTTCGGTTGAATCTTTTTGTATTGATGTTACTTGAATAATTCAGCATGTGTTCCAGTACGAGTAAAGACGATTTGTGTATCTTGAGGGCGAATTCAAACATGAGGTGCGACAGTTTCAAAAGCCTTATGATAATCAACAAGCCGAGCGAATTTCTCTAATTGTTAAAAACGTAATACTAAAAAGCAAGTTTGGTGCCAGTGTTTTGCCTAAGTCCGTAAATATTGCTTTTTTTTAGAGATGATAATAGATGATTGATATGCGATTGAGTGATTCAGTTATATTGTGTAAGCCTCTAATTACCTAATAAATTTAAGCTATTAAATTTAATTTGCAGTTGATCCTTGCTCTCTATGTGTAAAGGATCAGGTTTAATACAATCAATAGGGCAAACTGCAATACATGTGGGCGATTCGTAGAAGCCGACACATTCAGTGCAACGTTGTGGGTCAATTTCGTAGATTTTTGCACCTTCATAAATCGCTTGATTCGGGCATTCTGGCAAGCACATATCACAGTTGATACATGCTGTGGTAATGAATAGCGCCATATTTAATCTGCCGAATATGCAAGTGCATCAGTTTTTAACTGCGTTTTGGTGTGTGGAAGATGACGGATTAATAAGGCATAAGCAATATCGATATCTGCTGAAATTGGGATTTCCACAATATGTCCAGAACCTTTTGCATTGTCGATTGGATGACCTTTTAAATCACGCATTTCAGTCAAAGTGAAGACAAGATTACCTTTGGGAGTCATAAGCTCAAGAGTGTCGCCAACTAAAAACCGATTTTTAACTTCGACTCGAACATAATCTCCGTTGCGTTCAATTACCTCACCACAAAACTGTTGATAGTCGAAATGTGATGAACCATCCTCATAATTTTGGTAATCGCTATGCACATGGCGACGTAAAAATCCTTCTGTGTAACCACGATTTGCCAAACCTTCAAGTAGATCCATTAAACTTGAGTCAAATGGTTGACCTGATAGCGCATCATCAATTGCTTTACGATAAATTTGAGCTGTTCGAGCACAGTAAAAATAGGATTTTGTTCGTCCTTCAATTTTAAGTGAAGCAATTCCCATATGAGTCAAACGATCAACATGTTGAATGGCACGTAAGTCTTTCGAGTTCATGAAATAAGTACCATGTTCATCTTCTTCAGCCGCAAACATTTCTTCATCATTACGTTGTACTAAAACACTTTGAACCAGATTATCTTCAACTTTATTGGAACAACATTGTTTGGATGATTCTATCTGCTGAACAGGAATTACGTCACCATTGGCATCTTCTTGTGCTTTATGAATTTTATATTCCCAACGACAAGCATTGGTACATGCGCCTTGATTTGCATCTCGTTTATTCATATAACCTGAGAGTAAACATCGTCCTGAATAGGCCATGCATAGCGCACCATGTACAAAAACCTCAAGTTCAATTTCTGGTACATTTTTCTGTATTTCTTCAATTTCTTCTAATGCGAGTTCACGAGAAAGAATGACTCTGCTTAAACCATAGTTTTTCCAGAATTTTACAGTTGCCCAATTAATCGCATTGGCTTGTACCGAAAGGTGGATAGGCATGTCAGGGAAATGTTCGCGAACCATCATAATTAAGCCTGGATCCGACATAATTAATGCATCAGGTTGCATCGCAATAATTGGCTCGATGTCACGAATAAAATTTTTAAGTTTGCTGTTATGTGGCTGAATATTAGCAACAACATAGAATTTTTTGCCTAATGCATGTGCTTCATCAATTCCGATTTTTAAATTTTCATGATTAAACTCATTATTACGAACACGGAGACTGTAACGTGGTTGTCCTGCATAAACTGCATCTGCCCCATAAGCAAAAGCATAACGCATATTTTTAAGTGAACCAGCAGGAGAGAGTAATTCAGTAATCATGATGCAAAAGGCATATAAAAAATAAGGAATTATTTTAAAAATATAATTACTAAGATTCAACCAAGCATTTTGCTCGGAATTATAGCTGTTTTTCTCTCATATAAAAAAATAACTCTAGAATTACTGCAACTTTATAATTTATATTGGCTTTGTTGCACAAAGGTTTGAAAGACAATGCTACCCTAATTGAGCTAAATTCAAGTGATAACTTGGATATGAGGGTGGTCTAATTTTTGAATTTATTAAAAATTTATACATGTGCATGAATCTAATTCATCTGACTAGGAAAACTCCTTGCTGTGAATTTATCACCTAATAATTTGATGCAATGCATTTTGGTTTCCACTAAACTTCGATGATGATAACCAGACCATTTTTTCCAAAGTGACTTACCTACCCGTTTGACTGTTTTTAATAATTCATTCCTCTCTCTAAATATCTCAATTTCTTATCTTTCCAAAGCTTTGCATGCTTCCCAGTAGTAATGACTGCATGCGCATCTCGATCTAAAAAGATTTGTCGGCTCGGAATATCAATATGCTTTTGTCGTCTACAGAGGGTGGAGTAATCTGGTGCTGTCCAATTCAA
Organism: Acinetobacter sp. WCHA39; assembly: GCF_002165385.1. Lineage (NCBI taxonomy): Bacteria > Pseudomonadati > Pseudomonadota > Gammaproteobacteria > Moraxellales > Moraxellaceae > Acinetobacter > Acinetobacter sp. WCHA39. The sequence continues at coordinate 25,039 of NZ_NHRP01000029.1, read as the reverse complement.
ACATTAGTTGTACGGTAGGTTTTAGTCACAGGCTTCTTCATGTAGAAATTATATTGCTGAAGAAGCCTTCAAGAATAGCTTTGTGCAACAAAGCCTTTTAACATCAATAAAAATGACGATTAAGATTGAATTTTAAACTATATCTAAATATTCACTCTATGCTAGGCTTAAGAAAAAAGGATAAGCCTATGGATGCCATTGAAATAAAAGATTTCTCAGCTCTGACTGGGTATACAAATGCCATTTTAGCAATCGATGAGTGGCTTGAACACAAACCTTATTTCTATGTGATTAAGGATCAGTATTTGATTGATGAGGCTATTCGTGTTGAATATATCATTATTCAATAATTTTGAATTTAGAGGAGCTTATAAATGACAAAAAACCGATTGTTTATAGACTTATCTATTATGTATTGTTGATCTGAAATTGGGGTTTTTGTTTCAAGTAATAGACATAATTTTTTGATTTATTTGTTATCTTTAAATTTTTGCAAGATTTCAAATTATGAAGAAAATTCTATTTTTAGCTTTAGCACTTACTACATTAACAGCGTGTTCTTCAACACCCAGCAAGGATGTTACTCCACCTAAAATTGGTATGGCAAATCCTGCAAGCCAATACTGCGTTGAACAAGGAGGTCAGCTTGAGATTCGCAATAAGGCAAATGGTCAGGCTGGATATTGTAAATTGCCTAATGGGCAAGTGATTGAGGAATGGACATTTTTCCGTGCAAATCAAAGTAAATGTGTTGCTGATGAAGTACAAAAACTTGTAGGGCAGTCTGGTTTAACCGAACAGCAAATTAAGCAAAAAACCAAGTCCGAAATTGTGCGCAGTGTAGGACCAAATCAGCCCGTAACGATGGATTACCGTGAAAATCGAGTGACGGTAATGATTGATCCGCAATCTAAAAAAATTCTTAGCGCAAATTGTGGTTAATTGGTGAAATAAGTTCTTGCTTTCAAGTTGGTATCTACTAATTTGAAAGCTTTTCTCATTTAAATGAAAGATAGACCTTGATAAATCTACTTTTGTACCCATCAATTATAATATCGCAGTAATATTTTTCGTTTTGGCTTTAACTAAAAGTATAATCACTGTATTTATTTTCTAATTTTTGAGATAGACGAAACTTTGACATGAATCTACTTCTTATCGTAGTGTTTGGCGCAATTGCTGAGATATTAGTATGGATCGGCGTGGGCGACCTTGTTGGGAGTATGTGGTACGTATTCTTTTGGTTTGTTATAACTTTTTTTATGGGTTTGAATCTCGTTCGTTCTAGTACATCTAATATTATGCCGCAATTGCAACAAATGCAGATGACAGGTCAACTTGGAGCTGATCCTGCTGTTACTAAGAAATTAGCAATTGCAATGTCGGGTTTCTTGTTAATGATTCCTGGTTTAATTTCTGATGTATTGGCTGTATTGGTTTTAATTCCTGCAGTTCAAACAGCGTTTAGAAATATGTTGATGAAAGCAATGGCAAAGCGTCAACAGGCGATGATGGATCAAATGATGGGTGGAATGGGTGGTAATGCTGCTGGTCAGAATCCATTTGCTGATCTCATGCGCCAAATGCAGGACATGCAGAATCAACAACAAGGTGGGGGTCAATATCGTGACTCAACCATTATTGATGGCGAAGCGAGAGAAGTTCAACCTGATCAAAAGAAAATTGAATTCAAAGATGTTAATTAGTCGTTGATATGCTTAAAAAGCACATCCTAGTTGATGTGCTTTTTTATGCTTTATTTTTTACACTTTGCTCTTGTTTAGATTCTGTTTTGTCTGGTGTTTGTTGTTCTTTGCTCTGAGGTTGATACTGGGTAGGAAGGAGGTTTGTTATTTCATTTTCAGATTGTTTATATGAACGACTTCGATTAGCTCGTTCACGAAATCCACCTTTATTGATCAATTGAGTCATAGTAATGTCATCTATGATTTGAAAGATATATTTTAACAAATTATATGAAAGATCAAAATAATACTGAGCGTTAGTTGAATCTAGCTTTGTATATCTTCTTTACAATGTATCGAAGAGAATTGTTAATTTGAATGAATTGCCTTTTAAACTAGATTGAATTCTGATTTTTTTTTCTCATAGGATAAAAGTGAGACGAAAGAAATTGTTGTAAATAGTAAGTGGATGGAGGAATGATGTTATATCAATATCATTGCGCATGTTGTGACAAGGTAGTCGCTTCAACAGATAAGGAATGCCCTTATTGTGGTTCTCAGCATATTAGAAGTCCTTATGGTTTATGGATGTTCTGTGTGGCTGCATGTTTTGTAGTTGTACTTGTAATTAAGATGGTACATGTATATTCATTACATTATGAGGAAGATCAAACAACTCAGACAAGTTCTTTATTTGAAATGTTTAAACAAGATAGTGCTGAATCTAATAAATAATAATAAATAAAAAAGTTCGCAATTTGCGAACTTTTTTATGAGCGATAAACTTATAGTCCCGCAGCATCTTTAAGAACTTCGACTTTATCTGTCTTTTCCCAAGTAAATGCAGAATCTGAACCGTCACGACCAAAGTGACCATAAGCAGCTGTCTGCTTATACATTGGCTGAATTAGGTTCAGCATACGAGTGATACCGTATGGACGTAAATCAAAGTGCTCACGAACCAATTGAATGATTAATTCGTCTGATACTTTACCTGTATTGAAAGTATTGATTGAAATCGAAGTCGGTTCAGCAACACCAATTGCATAACTGACTTGGATTTCACATTTATCCGCTAAACCGGCTGCAACAATATTTTTTGCAACATAACGACCTGCATAGGCCGCAGAACGGTCAACTTTTGATGGATCTTTACCAGAGAAAGCACCGCCACCATGACGTGCCATGCCGCCATAAGTATCTACAATAATCTTACGACCAGTTAGACCACAGTCACCTACAGGGCCACCAATCACAAACATACCTGTTGGATTGATATGGAATTTTGTACCCGCATGGAACATTTCAGCAGGAATAATCGGTTTTACGATTTCTTCAATCACAGCTTCTTTTAAGTTAGCTTGACTAATTTCAGGATCGTGCTGAGTTGAAAGTACCACAGCATCTAGACGAACTGGCAGACCATTTTCATAAGCAAATGTTACTTGGCTTTTTGCATCAGGGCGCAACCAAGGTAAAGCACCTGAACGGCGTAATTCTGCTTGACGCTCCATTAAACGATGCGCATAAGAAATTGGGGCAGGCATGAGTACGTCAGTTTCACGACTTGCATAACCGAACATTAAGCCTTGGTCACCGGCACCTTGATCTTCAGGTTTCTGGCGGTCAACACCTTGTGCAATCTCAGGAGATTGTTTACCGATCATATTGAGCACGGCACAAGTTGAACCATCAAAACCTAAATCAGAGTGATGGTAGCCAATACCATTTACGGTTTGACGCACAATTGCTTCAAAGTCGACATTTGCTGTCGTTGTAATTTCACCAGCAAGAACAACCGCACCTGTTTTTACTAATGTTTCACAAGCGACACGCGCATACGGGTCTTCTTTTAGGATTGCATCTAAAATAGCATCACTAATTTGGTCAGCCATTTTGTCTGGATGACCTTCGCTTACAGATTCTGAAGTAAAAACAGCATACTCGCGCATGAACGTCCTATCATGGTTATTTTCAAAAAGACAGAGTATGTTACATCGACTTGGCGGATAGGACTAGCATAAGCTGACTAAAATGCATGAATTTATTTCATTTTCATTGTGTTTTTATTGATATGTGTATCAGTAAAACTAATATTAATGCTTTAATTAATAAAGTTTTTCTGAATTGTAAATTTTCATATTGGCGTGAATGCATTTTAGTGGTTGTTTAGATGGTGAGCATTTATATAAAGAATTGTATTTGAATGATCAAAATATAAGAAATATCGTGTATTGCACTTTACCCCATCTTGTTTTTTTAAGACAATAGTCGCAGTTTTTGAAAGATGATTTCTCATCTTCTCTCATCTTATTTGATTTAATCGGATTCTGACTTATGACAACCCCTTTAAATGAACGTCGTATTGCAAATGCAATTCGTGTCTTGGCTATGGATGCTGTGCAACAAGCAAACTCAGGGCATCCTGGTGCTCCAATGGGGATGGCAGATATCGCTGACGTAGTTTGGCGCGAATTTTTAAATCATAACCCAAGCAACCCACAGTGGGCGAACCGCGACCGTTTTGTATTGTCAAATGGTCACGGCTCAATGTTACAATATGCATTATTGCATTTGACAGGTTATGAGTTATCTATTGAAGATTTAAAACAATTCCGTCAATTACATTCTAAAACACCAGGTCACCCAGAATATGGCTATGCACCTGGTATCGAAACAACAACTGGTCCATTAGGTCAGGGTATTGCTAACGCAGTTGGTTTCGCTTTAGCTGAAAAAACTTTAGCTGCACAATTTAACAAAGATGGTTTAAACGTTGTTGATCACTTCACTTACTGCTTCTTGGGTGATGGCTGCTTGATGGAAGGTATTTCGCACGAAGTATGTTCACTTGCAGGTACTTTAGGTCTAGGTAAGCTGATTGCGTACTATGACGATAACGGTATTTCGATTGATGGTGAAGTAGAAGGCTGGTTCAGTGATGATACTGAACAACGTTTCAAAGCCTATGGTTGGCAAGTGCTTCGCGTAGATGGTCATGATGCTGATGCGATTCGTCAAGCAACTGTTGAAGCGAAAGCTGAAAGCAATAAGCCAACGATCATTATCTCTAAAACGATTATTGGTTTAGGTTCTCCGAATAAACAAGGTAAAGAAGATTGCCACGGTGCGCCGTTGGGTAAAGACGAAATTGCTTTAACACGTGAAGCATTAGGCTGGAAAGAAGACGCATTTGTTATTCCTGAAGATGTTTATGCTGCTTGGGATGCAAAGGCAAAAGGTCAAACATCTGAAACAGCTTGGAATGAATTATTTGCTCAATACCAAGCAAAATATCCAACTGAAGCAGCTGAATTGTTACGTCGTATCAACGGTGATTTACCTACAGAATTTGCTGCACAAGCCGATGCATTCATTGCTGAAACAAATGCAAAAGCAGAAACAATTGCAACACGTAAAGCAAGCCAAAATACTTTACAGGCATTCGGTCCATTACTCCCTGAATTATTAGGTGGTTCTGCTGACTTGGCTGGCTCTAACTTAACACTTTGGAAAGGTTGCCAAGGCGTACAAGACAATCCTGCGGGTAACTACGTTTATTACGGTGTTCGTGAATTCGGTATGACTGCAATTGCGAATGGTGTAGCTTTACACGGTGGTTTTGTTCCTTACGTTGCAACATTCTTAATGTTTATGGAATATGCACGTAATGCTGTACGTATGTCGGCATTGATGAAGCAACGCGTGATTCATGTTTATACACATGATTCGATCGGCTTGGGTGAAGATGGTCCTACGCATCAACCAATCGAACAAATTGCATCGTTACGCGGTACACCAAACTTAAATACTTGGCGTCCATGCGATACAGTTGAAGCTGCAATTTCTTGGAAATCTGCGTTACAACGTAAAGATGGTCCAACCGCATTAATTTTCTCTCGTCAAAACTTGCCATTCCAAGCACGTAATGAAGCTCAAATTCAAAACGCTGCAAAAGGTGGTTATGTACTTGCAGAAGAAAAAGGTGAGTTGAAAGCAATCATTATTGCGACTGGTTCAGAAGTTTCATTGGCGATGGAAGCATATGCACAACTTGAAGGTGTGCGTGTCGTGTCTATGCCATGTGCTGAAGAGTTTATGAAGCAAGATGCTGCTTACCGTGAAGCTGTATTACCTGCACATATTCGTGCCCGTGTAGCGGTTGAAGCGGCTCATGTTGATTACTGGTGGAAGTTTGTTGGTTTAGATGGCAAAGTGATTGGTATGACCACTTACGGCGAATCTGCACCAGCCAAAGACTTGTTCCAATTCTTCGGTATCACTACTGAAGCAGTTGTTGCTGCGGTTAAAGAAGTTACGTCTTAGTCAGTTGAAAGTAATAAAGCGTTCCAAATGGAACGCTTTATTATGCTTTTAAACTAAATATTTAGTTCAGTGTGAATCGAAATATTAGACGTTAATAATTTATGTACAGGACAGCTTTCAGCTACTTTGAGTAATCGTTTGTGCTGATCTTCGGTAAATTCACCTTTTAGCGTAATTTTACGCTCAATATTATTTTGACCTGATTCAGGTTCACCATTGGGATTTAAAGCCAAATCAACCTGAACATGATCAAGTTTAATTCCTTTATGGTTTGCATACATTTCCAGTGTAATGGTTGTGCACGCACCTAAAGCTGAAAGTAGCAGTTGAATTGGATTTGGTGCTGTATCTTGACCACCTTTATCTGTTGGTTCATCTGCATACCAAGTATGACCCGAAGAATCCGTAAGCGTAACACGATAAGGGGTTGGGGTATTTAGAGCTTGAACTGTATGAGTCATATTCTACCTTGTTGTTTATCTTTAAGAATTTAAATCTAAATTTATCAATCGATCATGTTATTCCTCAGATCAATTGTCCACTACCTAATGGTCTTATGATAATTGTGTTTGATATGTGCTGTAACGTTTTTATTGTTGCACGGATGAAACATATCGTTTTATAAAGAATAGTGAATAAAAATACTTGATCTATAAACTATTGCTTATATCAAACAAGGATACGAAAAATGCAATTTAAAACATTAAGCCTCGGTTTAGCTGCTGCTATCGCAAGTTCTGTAACATTAGCTGCGCCAGTAGACTATAAAATCGATCCAACACATACAGCAACAGTATTTAGCTGGAATCACTTTGGTTTCTCTACGCCGAGTGCAAACTTCACTGATATTCAAGGTACAATTAAAGTTGATAATGCAAAACCTTCAAATTCATCTGTAGAAGTGACGATCCCTTTAAGCAGCGTAAATACCAATGTTGTTGCTTTGGATAAAGAATTCCAGGAAGAAGCTTGGTTTAATGCTGCGAAATATCCAAATATTACTTTTAAAAGTACTAAAGTAGAAACCAAAGACAAGAAACACTTCAAAATTACAGGTAATTTAACCGTTAAAGGTGTGACTAAGCCAGTGGTATTGGATGCTGTGCTGAATAAACAAGGTGAGCATCCAATGGCGAAAGTACCTGCGATTGGCTTCAATGCAACAACAAGTTTTAACCGCTCTGCATTTGGTATCGGTAACTACGTGCCGAATGTTGGAGATAAGATCACTGTGAATATTACGACTGAAGCAACTGCTGCAAAGTAATATCAAACAAATCGTTAGATTGATAAAAAAAGCTCATGGAACTAATCCCTGAGCTTTTTTTAATTTTGCGTGTAAATTTGGTGTATTGATTCAATATTATGCTGTTGCGTTAAAAGCTTCGGCATAAACAATGCTATCTGTTGGGATAGTTTCGGAGAAAGCAAGCACCTGAAAATATTCAGCAGGTACATTTTCTAAAACCAGTCTCGGATCCGCTTTAAAGCCAAATCTGCCATAATATTCAGGTTCACCAAGCAATACACATCCTGCTGCTCCCAAATCTTTTAAAGCCGCTAAACCATCATTGATTAGCTTTGAGCCTACACCTTGTGCTTAATATTCAGGTTGAACTGAGACTGGCCCAAGACCATACCAGCCAGTTGATTGATCTGAGATGGAAACGGGAGAAAATGCAATGTGCCCCATCACTTCATTGTTATATTCAGCAACCAGTGAAAGGGTTAATTGACCTGAATTACGCAGCGCATTCACAATAAACTATTCAGTATGGCTGGAATATTGCTGATCTTGAAAAACAATCTCAGTTAAATTAAAAATAGCCTAAGTTTCGGATGGTTGTTCATTGCGAATATGAAAGTTCATGTTTTATATGACCCTAATGAAATGTCCGAATCTATGGGAGTGAATATAATTGATAAATCATTAGTCTGATAAAGCCTACGCGTTTTAATCTTTCGCCTGTTTTTCTTCTGGCAATAAATATTCAGGCATAGATTTCTTCGCTTGTCTGCGTAGCATCATTTTGATGTATAAAACAATTGCAAAACAAGCCGTCGCAATTGTTAACATGATGCTATTCATATAACTCATGATCGAACTAATATAACCAATGGTCGCAAGACGGCGTTGCATACGCTCAACCTGCGTGCTGGACTCAACACCTGTAATTGCCCATGTACATAAATGTTCGCAGTTATTGATAATCAAATGATACTGGTTTTCATGCATACGTGAACGCATACGTCTTACTACAGCTTTGGCCTTGTAGCGAGGGGATAGATAATTCTTGATATGGATTGTTTTGCCATGTGCAAAACGTTGCAGTGAGGTTGTTTCAATCGGACGTTTTTTAAAAATATGGGCAAAACCTGAATAATGAATAACTCGTCCACGACCTGCATAAATACCATGATGACTATAGCCAAAGTGTTTAACAATTAGGTGCGCACCGAGAGGGAAATGTCGCTGTGTTTGCTGCATACTCATACAAGACTATTGTATTTACAGATGTATTTTAATCAAAAAATATGAATCTATCGAGTGCATTTAAAGACTCATTTATACGATTATGTGTGGAGATTGTATCTATTCTTTTTATGTTGAAATACATTGTGGGACAATGCGGTTAGTCGATTTGAACAATATTAAATTATGCTAAAAAAATGGTTTATAGCCGCATTGGTCAGTATTTGTATGTCTCATGTTTATGCGATGCAGCATCAAATAATTAAAGTAGACAATATTTCATACGATGTAATTAAAGCAGATCATTTACAGCAACTCAGACTTTTCCTAAAAGATCCAAAGAATGCTCGTTATTATCAAAAATTTGCTCATATCCAAAAAATGCTTCCAGCATGTGAACAGTTAAGTTTTGCTATGAACGCAGGTATGTATCACCCTGATTTTCAACCTGTCGGTTTATATGTTGAGGAGGGTAAAGAAATTGTTGAACTTAATGAAGCGCAAGGATTTGGTAATTTTTTTATGCAACCAAATGGCGTGCTTGCATGGAATGATAAATATGCTGTAATTAAAACAACGACAGATTATAAATCCATGAGATTTAAGCCACGGTTTGCTACGCAGTCTGGACCAATGTTGGTTTATAAAGGCCAAGTAAATCGCCAATTTGTAGCAGATTCAAATTCTCTAAAAATAAGAAATGGAGTCGGTGTTAGAAATAATCAGTTGTACTTTGTGATTTCACAAAAACGGGTCAATTTTTATCAGTTCGCACAATTTTTCAAGCAAAATTTAAAAATTGATAATGCATTATATTTGGATGGTTCAATTTCAAGTTTATATTCTACCCAAACTAAACGTCAGGACAAGACTTTTAATTTAGGTCCAATCGTTGCTGAAATTGCTCAAGAGAATTGTAATTAATCAACCTCTCATCTTCTAAGCATTAGAAGATGAGAAGCGTTTATTTTTATTGAATTGGCATTTTGATAAGAGCAAGAAGCTCTTTGCGGCTATAGCCTCGTGAAATGAGAACTTTCTTTATACCTTTAATCACATCTTCATCTGTCGCTTTGACTAAAGCATCCAGTAGTTGTTCATTTGATTTGCAAGAACAATCATTTTCAACGCAAGAGGTTTGATTCTTGTGTTCATTATATTGCTGATCTGCATTAAACAATTTTTGCCAAAAACTCATAGAGCCTTCATATACAACCTAACATAGATCGAAATATAGTCACTTTAAAATAAAATACAAGTCAGCTTAAGTGATAAAAGCAGCAGTTGATCTTCAATTTTTTCGATGATTCTTTTTGTTTCTAACGAAATTATGACAGTTGAATGACTTGATCTTTGAAAAACATCATTTTTTCTAGTAAAAAATTTAAATAAAAATAGAGAGTTATGAGAACTCTCTATTTTTAATGGTTACTTTGCAATAATTTGTTTAAATCTTTTCGAGCAATACACCAGATTCCACATGATGGGTAAAAGGGAATTGATCGAACATCGCAAATTTTATAATACGATGTGTTTGACTGAGTGTTTTTAAATTATCGTGTAAGGTATCTGGGTTGCATGAAATATAAAGAATACGCTCAAAACCCTGTAGTAATTTCAGTGTTTCATCATCAATGCCTGCACGTGGTGGATCGACAAATACCGTGTCAAAGTCGTAGCTTTGAATGTCGATCTGAGCTTCCTGCAAACGTCTAAATTCACGTTCACCTTGATACGCCTGAGTAAACTCTTCGGCAGATAAACGCGCCACCTGAATATTCTCAATCTGATTTTGCTCAATGTTCCATTGCGCTGCGTAGACTGAAGATTTAGCAAGTTCAGTTGCAAGGACACGTTTAAATTTCAAAGAGAGTGGTAGAGTAAAGTTACCATTACCACAGTACAATTCTAATAGGTCTTTCTCAGAGCTTTCAGCAGCATCACAAGCCCACTCCAACATATGTTGGCACACTTGTGCATTGGGTTGTGTAAAGCTACTTTCAATTTGTTTGTATTTGAAAGTACGACCATGAACATTGAGTTGTTCAACCACGTAGTCGTCACCAATAATCACTTTTTGGCCACGGCTACGCCCCATAATTTTAATATTCAGCTTTTCTGCTAAAGCTTTCGCAGCGATTTCCCAATCTCCATCTAAACGGCGATGATAAATTAAAGTCACCAACATTTCTCCGCTCAATGTGGCGAGGAAATCAGCTTCAAAAATACGTTGCGATAAAATAGGAGTTGCTTTTAATTCTTCTAATAAACGTGGCATCAAATCATTGATGCTTTGATCTGCGATAGGAAACTCATCAACTCGTATAACTTCTTTTTGTTTACCATCTTCAGCACGTTCAAACATGGCATAGAACAAATCATTTTCGGTATGCCAGATACGAAACTCTGCGCGCATACGAAAGTGTTGTTCAGGTGATTGAAACACTTCTAAAGTTGGGGGATTGAACGGAGCGAATTGTGTGGTAATGCGTTCAACTTTCTCTTGAAGTTGCTGTTGATAAGATACGGTCATAAAAAGAAAGCTACAGCTGAAATCTAAAGCCGAATGGTATCAAAAAAGCAGTTAAAGGTGCAGGGAAATTATGATTATCCCTGATTTAAACGAATTAGTTTTATTTAAATGATCGTAGGGAAGTTTTTGCTGAAATCCATTTGCTTCAAAGCTAGAAAATAAAAACCCGAACCATGTAAACATGATTCGGGCTGGGAGATTAGAAGACTTAAATTAGTCTTCAGATAAAGTCATTAAACTCGCATTACCACCGGCAGCAGCAGTATTTACGCTAATAGCGCGTTCAATGACTAGACGTTCTAAAGGAATCTGCTCATCTTTCTTGAGATGAGTAATGCCCACGATTGCTCCAGAACGGTTCGCAATTTTAGTTTGCAAATCTTGTAACTGTTCAACAGAACCATGATGAAGCACTGCATCAAACGCATCTTTTTCAACACTTGAAATCACAGTGATTGCATCTAAGACATCTTTTGGTAAAGACGCTTTGTGTTTTACTAAGAATGCATTGTCTTTCAACACAGCAGCAGTACTACTGACGGAGAAAATTGCAAGTAACTGTTGTAACTGGCTCGCTTCATCATCTGCGATAGAAAGCACACGATGACGAGGTAAGATAATATATTGATTGCTTTCGCCTGTTGGGCCTTGCAACTCGTAAAACTTACCAACACCAAATGCTGGGATTGTCGGAATTGCGTGAGGCATGTTTTGTTTAGCCCAAGTCAACAAGTTTTGGTAAGCAACATTTGATACAGCATCAAACTGAGAGATTTCAGCTTTCACCGAAAAAGGTGTTGCTAAAACTTTCTCTGAACAATGTTCCATTAAGCGGTACATATACAGTGGGCCACCCGCTTTAGGACCAGTACCAGATAAGCCCTCACCACCAAATGGTTGAACGCCTACCACAGCACCAACGATGTTTCGGTTGATATATAAGTTACCCACTTCAGCACGTTGGATCACTGTGTTAATCGTTTCATCAATGCGGGTGTGTAAACCCATGGTTAAGCCATAACCTTTAGCATTGATGCGATCAATCAATTGCTCAAGTTCACCATATTTATAGGTAATAATGTGTAAGACAGGACCAAATACTTCGCGCTCAAGGTCATCAAGGTTTGGTAATTCGATTGCTGTTGGCGGAACGAAAGTACCTTGTGCAAATGCCTGTTGGCTTGCAGCATCGTTAAACATCAATTGATGAACAGGGTAGCCCTTAGATTTCATCTTTTGGATGTGCGTATCGATGGTTTGTTTCGCTTCAATATCGATAACAGGGCCAATGTCAGTTTTTAAGATTGCAGGGTTGCCTACGATCAACTGCTGCATTGCGCCTTTCAACATTTTAATCACAGTTGCAGCACTGTCTTCTTGCACACATAAGATACGAAGTGCAGAACAACGTTGACCAGCACTGTCAAATGCAGAACTGACGACATCTAGTACGACCTGCTCAGTAAATGCAGAAGAATCGACGATCATCGCATTTTGACCACCTGTTTCCGCAATTAACGGAATCGGTTGACCATTTGGAGATAAACGTTTTGCCACAGTTTTTTGCAAGATTTTTGCAACTTCTGTCGAACCCGTAAACATAATGCCTTGAATGCGATCATCTTGGCTAAGTTGAGCACCAACAGTTTCACCACGACCCGGTAGAAGTTGAACAACGGCGTGTGGCACACCAGCTTCCCAAAGCATTTGAACTGCTTGCGCTGCAATGAGTGGTGTTTGTTCTGCAGGTTTGGCAATCACACAGTTACCACTGACCAATGCAGCAGCAATTTGACCAGAGAAAATCGCAAGAGGGAAGTTCCATGGGCTAATACACAAGACTGTACCTAATGGCTTTACTTGTGCATTTGCAGGCAAGTTTTCGATTTGTGTCGCGTAGTAACGCAAGAAATCAACGGCTTCACGAACTTCTGCAATCGCATTGGCATAAGTTTTACCACTTTCACGGCAAAGTAATACCATCAATTCTTGGATGCGAGCTTCCATCAAATCTGCAGCGCGTTTTAAGCAAGCTGCACGTTCAACTTTATCTGTTGCAGCCCAGCTTTGTTCAGCTTGTACCGCTGCTTCTAATGCCAGTTGTACATCCGCACTAGTCGCTTCATTCACATGACCGACAATTTCACTATTTTGTGCAGGGTTTGTAATTGCAATCGCATTACTTTGATCGTGAATTGTTGATTCAAATCCAAGTAAAGGCGCACTTTTCCAAATATGGCTACGGAGTTTTTGTGCTGTTGTATCTAATGCAGCTAAAGGCTGGTCGTTATTTAAATCAAAACCACTTGAGTTCGGACGTAATGGGTAAAGATCATACGGAAGTGGAATCGCAGGATGTTTTAAGCCAATCTGACCTTCATCTTTCGCAGCAGTTTGAATATCTTTGATTGGAGACTGAATCAAGTCTTCAACTTTTAACGTCTTATCAGCAATACGGTTTACGAATGAGGTATTTGCACCATTTTCAAGTAAACGACGGACCAAGTAAGCCAGTAAAGTTTCATGGTTACCCACTGGCGCATAGACGCGGCATGGTACACCAAGTTTATTGTCTGCTTTTGAACCTACAACTTGCTCATACAAAGGTTCGCCCATACCGTGTAGGCATTGGAATTCGTATTGACCTGGATAATATTTGCTTGGGTCTGCAAGTGTATAAATCGTTGCAAGTGATTGTGCATTATGCGTTGCAAATTGCGGGTACACTTGATCTGGTGCAGCAAGGAGCTTCTTCGCACAAGCAATATATGACAAATCAGTGTGAACTTTACGAGTAAACACAGGGTAATCCGTCATGCCGTCAATTTGCGCTTTCTTGATTTCGCTATCCCAATATGCACCTTTCACCAAACGGATCATCAGGCGTTTGTTACTGCGTTTTGCAAGATCAACGATATAATCAACCACGTAGAAACAACGTTTTTGATAAGCCTGAATAACGAAACCAATGCCTTTCCAATTCGCAAGTTTTGGTTCGAAACATAAACGTTCAAGCAATTCGAGGGAAATTTCTAAACGTTCAGACTCTTCAGCATCGATGTTTAAGCCGATGTCATATTGTTTTGCTAAGCATGCAAGTTCGAAAACTTTGTTGTAAAGCTCATGATGTACACGATCAATTTGCGCACGTTGGTAACGTGGGTGCAAAGCAGAGAGCTTAATCGAGATACCAGGACCTTCATAAACACCACGCCCGTTTGATGCTTTACCAATGGCATGAATCGCTTGAGTGTAATCGTTATAATAACGCTCAGCATCATGATCAGTTAGCGCAGCTTCACCCAACATATCGTATGAATAGCGGAAACCTTTGTGTTCAAATGGTTTCGCATGCTCAAGTGCTTCCTCGATGGTTTCACCCGTAACGAATTGCTCACCCATCATACGCATCGCAACATCAACCGCTTTACGAATGATGCCACGTCCACTGCGAGCGAGAAGACCTGTTAAAATACTTGATAAACTGGTTTGTTTAGGCGTTTCCATTAACTTACCAGTCAGCATTAAACCCCAAGCAGCAGCGTTTACGAACATGAGGCTACTTTGACCTACGTGCTCTTTCCAGTTGCCTTGATTGATTTTGTCACGAATGAGTAAATCACGTGTTGCTGTATCTGGAATACGAAGTAATGCTTCTGCCAAACACATCAATGCCACACCTTCTTGTGAAGAAAGTGAGAACTCTTGAAGTAAACCTTGAACAATACCCGCTTTTCCAGCCGAGCTTTTACGTTCACGTAAATTATGTGCAAGACTGAATGCTAATTCATAAATTTTTTGATCAAGATCAGGAGAAATATCTGCTGATTCTGCAAGTTGTTTAACCGCTTCATGCTCAGCACGTCGCCAAGCTGTATTAATGCGTTGCTCAAACTCACTTTTTTCTTTAAATTCGGTGATATAACCGTTTGTGTGAGCTGTGTCCATTTGTGCAGGAGTATCCAATGTATTCATACTAAATTCCAATAACAATCTCTAGAACATATTGAGTAGAGAGGTTTAGATAATTTATGATTACAGAATAAAACCCGAGTAACTCACTATAATTTACCTATTTTTTAGAGGAAAATTCAGTTGAATGGCCCTATTTATACATTAGATCGTACCGATCTGAAAATTCTGGATATTCTTCAAACAGATGGAAGAATTTCCAACAGTAAATTGGCTGAATTAGTGAACCTTTCGCCGACTGCCGTGATGGCTCGTGTCCAAAAGTTGACGAAGGATGAATTTATCTTGGGATATGAGGCAAAACTCAATCCGAATAAGTTAAATGCGAGTTTTCTTGTGTTTGTTGAGGTGCTTTTAGATAAAACCACCCCAAATGTGCTCGAGGATTTTATTGATGCGGTAACGCAATATCCTGAAATTGTTGAGTGTCATATGGTGAGTGGTGGCTTCGACTTTTTGATCAAATTACGTAGTGCAGGGATGGAGGAGTTTCGTCGTATCGCAGGACAAATTTTATGGCAACTTCCTGGGGTAAAGGAAACGCGTAGTTATCCTGTGATGCAGGTTGTGAAAGACAGCTCTAAAATAAAAATTAAATCAAGAACCAAATTTTAATAAAAGATTAAATAAAACAAAGGGGCTCGAAAGCCCCCTTAAATTTTAGTCAGAAATTTTATTTCATTTCTCTCGTATAGATTTCATCTGCTTGTTCAAAACGACCAGTCACAGTTGCGTTAGGTGCTTTACCAAGTAAGCTCACCACAACAATACTGATCAAAGCAAAAATGAAACCAGGAATAATTTCATAAATACCAGTACTAGCAAATACATTTTTCCAAACAATCACTGTAATTGCACCGATCACCATACCCGCTAAAGCGCCGTTTAGCGTCATACGTTTCCAGAACAATGACATGATAATCAATGGACCGAAAGCAGCACCGAAGCCAGCCCAAGCATAAGAAACTAAGCCAAGTACTTTACTATCGGGGTTTTGAGCTAAAGCAAGCGCCAACATTGCAACAGCGAGTACCATTCCTCGACCAATCCAAACTAACTCTTTTTGAGTTGCATTTTTACGGATCAAGCCTTTGTATAAATCTTCAGTTAATGCGCTTGAACATACCAATAACTGACAACTTAATGTACTCATGACTGCTGATAAAATTGCAGCAAGGATCACACCAACAACCCAAGGGTTGAATAAAATTTTAGTGAGTTCCATGAATACTGTTTCAGGGTTAGCTGTCACAACCGCTGCAAATTCAGGATGTTGATGGAAATACGCAATCCCGATAAAACCAGAACCAACTGCACCTGCCAAGCATAAAATCATCCATATCATACCGATACGACGAGCAGCAGGGATTGACTTAACAGAATCAGCAGCCATAAAACGAACTAGAATATGAGGTTGACCAAAATAACCCAAGCCCCAAGCAGCTGCTGAAAGAATACCAACGATACTTAAATTTGAAACAAAATCATAAGCGTGTGGGCGTGCACTCTCAAGAATTGCTGTAAATTCTTCGACACCTACACCCAAAGACATGTATGTGACGATAGGTAAAAGCAATAACGCAAAAATCATCAAACCAGCTTGGAACGTATCTGTCCAACTGATTGCCAAAAAGCCACCGATACAAACATAGCCAATTGTTGCAAACGCACCAAGCCATAAAGCGGTTTGGTAAGGTAAGTGGAACAATGTTTCAAATAGACGTGCACCAGCTACCATGCCAGAAGCACAATAAATCGCGAAAAAGATGAGAATAATCAGTGCGGAAGTTACACGTAAGATCTTTTTCTGATCATCAAAACGACCAGTGAAATAATCTGGTAACGTAAGCGCATTATTCTGAACCTCAGTATGAACGCGTAAACGTCCAGCCACAAGATACCAGTTGAGCCATGCACCAATGATTAAGCCAATTGCAATCCATGATTCAGATAAGCCTGTCAAATAGATTGCCCCAGGTAAACCCATGAGTAACCAGCCACTCATATCGGATGCACCCGCAGATAAGGCGGTAACGAAACTACCTAGGCTTCGTCCTCCAAGAATATAATCATCAAGGTTTTTGGTAGAAAAATAGGCGTATAAGCCGATACCAAGCATGGCGATAATATACACCACGAACACAACAACAGTGGGATTCGAAAAATTCATAATGGATGCCTGTCCTTACATATCCATAACTGTGCAATCCCATCTGAATAGACAAAAATGATTCACTATTCTAACAAGACTGATAAGGTCACAGATTCAAGCACGAATGATTTTTAAAATACTGTTTTTTTTTGTGTATTGTTTGTATATTTTATGTAATTTAAATTAAGTGTATGAATCTTAATTTTTAAATCTAAAAAAGCTCACTTTTTTTTAATAAAAGAAAGATATTTGCGGCTTAAAAATAGGCTATATGTTTCAAATTATTACCAAAGCAAAAAAATGATAGAAATAACAGGTATTTTTGAACAGAAAAACAGAGTGAAATGACAACACATGTTGTTACAAAAACAACAATACAGAGAAATTACATTATAAAAAGCTCGTAATGTTAAGCAATTCTGCTAATGAAAATTTATTTGAAATCTTCCATATTATTTCTTTGCACCATTAGGGTGCATTTTCTGAGAGAAATGGAAAGTGGACACGGTTCAAGCAGCAACCATAAGAATAGAGCATGATTTACTTGGCGCAAAAGAAGTGCCAATGGATTGTTATTACGGAATTCATACTTTACGCGCAATTGAAAATTTCAAAATCTCTTCGCAAAAAGTTGGACAAAATAGTCACTTTATTCGTGCATTAGCACAAGTGAAGAAAGCATCTGCTCAAGCGAATCTAAGTTTCGGAAAACTCACGGAAACACAAAGCCTTGCTATCCAGCATGGATGTGATGCTTTAATCAATGAAACTGAAAAATGGCAGGACTCATTCCCGATTGATATCTATCAGGGTGGAGCAGGCACGTCGATTAATATGAACACGAATGAAGTCATTGCCAATATTGCCCTTGAGTCATTGGGATATCAAAAGGGTCAGTATGATGTGATCCATCCAAACGACCATGTCAATAAATCGCAGTCAACCAATGATGTGTATCCAACAGCAATTCGTCTATCTACCTATTGTTCACTGGATGCATTGTTTACACAAATGGATAAGTTGATCACTTCATTTGAGGAAAAGGCCATTGAGTTTCGCTATGTGTTGAAAATGGGGCGTACCCAACTCCAAGATGCAGTGCCGATGACACTTGGGCAAGAATTTCATGCATTTGCAACTTTATTAAAAGAAGATGTTCGTCTGATTAAACGTACACGCGAGTTGTTGCTTGAAGTCAATTTAGGCGCAACTGCAATTGGTACTGGTGTAAACACACCTAAAGGCTATGCTGTAAAAGTAGTTTCGTGTTTGAAACAAATTACAGGTTTAAATTTAGTTGGTGCTGAAGACTATGTTGAAGCAACCAGTGATTGTGGCGTCTTTATTATTTTATCGAGTGCCTTAAAGCGTCTTGCATGTAAACTTTCAAAGATTAGCAATGATTTACGTTTGCTAAGTTCAGGACCTCGTACTGGTTTGGGTGAAATCCAATTACCTGAATTACAAGCTGGCTCATCAATTATGCCTGCAAAAGTAAATCCAGTTATTCCAGAAGTTGTAAATCAGATTGCATTTAAGGTGATTGGTAACGATCTTACGATTACATTTGCAGCAGAAGCAGGACAGTTACAGTTAAATGTCATGGAGCCTGTGATTGCAATTTCCCTCAATGAGTCAATTGAGCTATTAACCCATGCGATTCAAAGTTTGGATGAAAAATGTGTACGTGGAATCAAAGCACATGAACAAGCATGCCATGATGCGGTCATGCGTAGTGTAGGGATTATTACTTTGCTCGATCCATTATTAGGTCATGCTTTGTGCGATGAAATTGGTAAGCAATGTATTGCAGAGAATAAAACTATTCAGGAGGTTGTGCTAGAGCGAGGTTTACTCACACAGGCTCAACTTGATGAAATTTTCTCTTTTGAGAATTTGGTTTCAGAAGTAGATGGTATTCAGGTTGATTATGTTGCTTAATTAATTAAGCATAAATAAAAAGCCCAGTTTTTGACTGGGCTTTTTAATGTTTGAATTTATTTAAAATTACAAACCTGATTCATATTCACTATGTGAAAGTAGTTTTTCAACATCAGCGATGTTGTCTGGCTTGATCTTATAAATCCAGCCTTTGCCGTATGGCTCTTCATTGACAAAATCAGGATCATCTTCAAGCGCATTGTTTACTTCAACGACTGTGCCTGAAACAGGGGCATGAATGTCAGAAGCAGTTTTGACTGATTCAACAATACCCGCCTGTTCAGTTGCAGTCACATGGCTGCCTACTTCTGGTGTTTCCACATAGACTAAATCGCCCAACTCATCCTGTGCATGGTCACTGATTCCAGTAACAACTAAATCACCTTCGATTCTTACCCATTCGTGTGTTCGTGCATATTTTAAATCTGCTGGATGATTCATGACAACTCCTTAAACAATCTGTTGTATCATTTTATTTGGCTTTATACAGGTTTTTTAGTTAAAAAAAAAGTGTTGATAAATGAAGCACTTTGCAATATTACAAATAAGGGTCTTTACGCCAGTTACTCGGACTGCGTCCACTCCAGCGCTTAAATGCACGGCTAAAATTCGCTACATCAGAATACCCTAATTCATCAGCAATTTGTTCTAAACTATAATCTGTTCTGGATAGTAAAGATGTTGCATGACGATAGCGTACTTCATCTACCAAGGTAGAGAAGGATGTACCTTCAGCTGCTAGCTGACGTTTTAGAGTGCGATCTGACATATGCAGAAGCTCAGCAACACTCTCGATGCTTAAATAATGCTGTTCTGAATTGGTTAAAATATCACGTACACGCATTGCAAGGCGACGACGTTCGCCTAAAGCAGAAAGTTCAGTTTCACACTGATTAATTGCAATTTGGCTGGCAATTGGATCTGCATTGACCATTTTTAAACCGAGGTATTTTTTATCAAAACTCGAAATTAAATGTGGCTGATTAAAACGTACTGTACTGGTTAATTTATCACGATATTTATCAAAGCCCACAGGCTCAGGGAAATCTAAATCAACTTCACTCTTTAAGTCTTCAATTCCTGTCAAGGCTTTGGCCATGGTCATAATACCAATCGTTAAACCTAAGATAATTTCAGTACGTAATGGTTCAACTTCAATATCACATTGTAGTTGTAAGGTTGCTTTAGATCCAAAAGTAGAAAAGTAAAGTTGTAAAAAAGGTAAGCGTAATTGAATGAAACGGCTTGCAAGTGCAATTGCATCGGTAATGTCATGCGCAGTCATAATGGCGTAGCCAATGAAACCATGAATCGAAATTCGCATTTGCGTACCTAGGTGAAATCCTAATGTACTTTCACCCGTTAGGCGCAAAGCGTGTTTCACCAGTTCATTTGCAATCGGTGTTGGAATTCGATAATTCGGATCGGCCAGTTGCTCACTGGTTAAGCGAAATGGGGCAAATAAGGTTTCATCGTTATATCCCCAACGAGAAACAACATCCAATAGCAATAAGCCATAGACACCTGGTATGCCCTGATCTTGACGAGTTGAGGTTGTTTTCATGTGCTTTCCGTGGCGCTCATCAATTTTGCCAATGTCTTTTAAACATTTAAGTTTGAAACATCTTTACACGAAATAAAATAATCAATCATAAAAATTGTTGGACAAAAAATTCACCTAATCATTCAAAAATCAGGTTGGTTTTCTGAAAACCATAATTTTAGTTGTTGATATTAATAGCACATCGCCATGTTGGTTCAAAGCCTGCGTGACATAGCTGACGATACCACGATCAATTTTGGTTTTAGATGGCACAATTGCCGTAATTTCAACTTCTACATGTATCTTATCGCCAACACGTGTTGGGCGGGGCCAGCGTAAACTGGATTCTGAACCCAGTAAACCACCTGCGATGGGAAAACATTCGGTCCACAAACGCATGGTGATTGCTGAGGTATGCCAGCCGCTAGCAGCTAAACCTTGAAAAATAGGATGTTGCTCAGCTGCTTGCTCATCTAAATGAAATGGTTGGGGGTCATACTGGCTTGCAAATTGTTTCACTTCTTCAAGCGTGATTTCATAGTCACGACTCATGAAGCGATCTCCAATATTTAAGTCTTCTAAATACAACATTATTCTGTGTCCTGAGTCACTGCTCGCTCCTCAACTAAAAAACCACCTGTTTGGCGTTTCCATAATTGTGCATACAAGCCATCATTTGCAATAAGCTGCTCATGTGTACCTTGTTCAGCAATTTTGCCTTGATCAAGTACAATGAGACGATCCATTTGAGCAATAGTAGATAAACGGTGTGCAATTGCAATGACTGTTTTGCCAACCATTAAGTCATTTAAACTGCTTTGAATCGCGGCTTCAACTTCTGAGTCAAGCGCACTTGTTGCTTCGTCTAAAATAAGAATAGGTGCGTCTTTCAAGAAAACTCTAGAAATAGCAATACGTTGACGTTGGCCGCCAGAAAGTTTTACGCCACGCTCACCGACATAAGCATCAAATCCAACACGTCCTTTCTGATCAGTCAATTGTGGAATAAATTCTTCTGCTCTGGCTTTTTTGATAGCAAGCTGAATCTCTGCTTCAGTCGCATTAGGGCGACCATATTTGATATTTTCAGCCACCGTACGATGTAATAGAGAAGTATCTTGAGTGACCAGTGCAATATTTGCACGTAAACTATCTTGTGTAACATCATGGATGTTTTGTCCATCAATCAAGATACGACCCTGATTAATATCATAAAAATGCAAAAGTAGCTGAATAAGGGTAGATTTACCCGCGCCAGAACGACCAACAATACCTATTTTCTCACCAGGCTTAATCGTAAGATTAAAATGATCAATTACATTTTTTTGATTATAAGCAAAACTAACATCTTCAAAACGAATTTCACCCTGTTGAACTTTTAGTTCAGTTGCATCTTTTTTATCTTGAATCTGGATAGGCTTACCTAGAGTTTTCATACCATCTTGAATGGTACCAACATTTTCAAACAGCATGGTGATGTGCCACATGATGAATTCCGCTAGGCTATCGAGTTTTAAAACCATCGCCGTGGTTGCTGCAATTACACCAATAGCAGCTTGACCTTGTGTCCATAACCAAACAGAACTACCAATCACGCCAATAAAGAGAAAAGCACTGAGTAAACGAATGCTGATTTGGTATTTCACAGCTAAGCGCATCTGTTTGTAAACAGTGACCATAAATTCTTGCATGGACTCTTTTGCATACTGACTTTCACGACCAGCATGTGCAAACAATTTCACAGTTTGAATATTGGTATAAGCATCGGTAACGCGTCCAGTCATAATAGCGCGCGCATCTGCCTGTTGTTGTGAAACTTTACCAAGTCGAGGAATGAAATAACTGGCAATCGCGATAAATAAGATCAGCCATAAAAGCAAGGGGATGATTAAAACAGGTGAAATAGAGCCTAATACAAAGCTAATCGTAATAAAGTAAATCAGTACATAAACCAACATGTCACCAAGGATCATCCAAAACTCACGAACTGCTAATGCAGTTTGCATAACTTTGGCAGACAAGCGGCCAGCGAAGTCGGTATGGAAAAAATCTAAGGTTTGTTGCAACAATAAGTTATGGAATAACCAGCGCATACGCATTGGAAAATTACTAAATAACACTTGGTGTTTGACGATAGATTGCAAACTTACGAAGAAAATATTTGCGAATAAAATACTTATGAGAATAGTTAGATTTTCATGATTCGTTTCTAAAAAGGTATTAGGCTGACTTTTAGTGAGCCAATCAACTAGTTTACCAATATAAGAAAAGAATAATGCCTCAAAGCACGCTGCAGCAGCTGTACAAGCAATAAGTAAAAAGAGGAATGGTCTGACTCCTTTCGTTGATTGCCAAACAAAAGCAAAAAAAGTAGTCGGTAATGGTTTGTTTAAATCTTTCGTTGGGTAAGGATCAACTAATTTTTCAAACCAACTCAGCATTACACTTATCCTCTGATAAAATTCTAATTCAGCTAGTTCAGTAGCATATCAGAAAATTAGCTTTAGAGATGAAAAGAGCGAATGTGGTTTTGTTCGCAAAAGGATAATTAAATTCCCAATTTAATTTCGAAAATAGTTTATTTTAAATAAGATTTGTTATTAATTTTTTCTTAACAAATAATATGATAAATGAAATTGCTAACGAATTATTTCAATTAATCATTAGCAATCTAAATGGTTGATATTAACGAATGGTGTAAATGGTATCGAAGTTAACATCTACTGAACAAATAAGTAAATTACAAATTAAATTATTGTTTAGTAAATTTGAAATTTGATTACTTAGATTCATTTCAAATGCCGTTAATTCTCTCATGATTATTTGGCATGCGTTATTAAATTCATGAATATTCCAGTCTTTATTAAATAAAAATTTTATAGCGTTTAAATTGTTTAATTCATACATCAAGGTGTAATGAAGTGAGAATCCTTTATCATCAACTATATTTGAACTTTGGAAGAGAATTGGTTCGAGTTGATTCGCTTTGATGAGCATTAATGAATCAATTATTTTGTTTCTAAGCTCATTATTTAAGCTATTAAAGAAACCAAAAGAAAATGTTGCAATGACCGCAGCATCCATCCAAAGTGTAGATTTATGACTCTTTTTTTCTAAATGAAGTTCTATAAATTCAGATTGATTTCCGATATTCTCAGTTTGGGAGAAAAATGAGTAATCTTTTTCATTTTTGAATTTTATTGCTGAGTGAGGCATCTTCTAACTCATTATTACATTAATTAATAATATTGATACATAATGATTTTTTTAAATTAAAATTCAATAGGTTTTATTAATATTTATTTCTTTTGATTGGTTATTGATCCGAAAATGCCTATTTGATCAATCTTTCTATTTGGAGAGTTATAATAAGTTAATTATATTAAATTAATATGAAAGGTATTTAATAATATTTAAAACTTAGGGGTATTATCTCATTTTTTATAGAAACTGCGAATGAGATCTAAGTTTTGTATTCAAATAACTATTAGTAGGATAGAAAATTTCTGTCTTTTCCCCACAAGTGTTTAGGAGATAAAACTGATATAAGTGAGAGACATTTTAGATGTATGTTGAACGAGTCGGTTTGATACAAAAGATGGGAAACCTAAGCGAGTAGTTAACAGTCTACGGATTGGTAATGGAGAGGAGTGTACCCACTTAAAGTTCTATTTGTTTCATAGAGGAAGAGCAAGACACTACACTAGGCAATTATTTAAAAATTCATTTGAAATACAACTTTTACAGTGAAAAATCAATGCATAAAACGTGATACAAGGCGTATACTCAAATTAACCATTACAATCACATAGGATTAGAAATGCTTCTTAAATTTGCGATTCGCTTTATGGCTGTCCTCCTTTCAGTACTTATCTTGGCTGCTATCGTTATTCAGTTCTTCTTCTCAAGCAAATTAACCACAGATTTGTGGATTATTGTAGTTCCTGTGATCTTAGGTATTCCAATTGTTACCTCAGTCGTAATTGCTAAAGACGATGAGTTAAGCATTCAGTGATACATACATGAATAATTAAAGTAACTATTTAAAAAGCTCATGCCAATGGGCTTTTTTCTTTGTACACGACAAAAAAAGATAACTCATTGAAATAATGGCATAATACTTGTTTTTTAACGACGAATATCATGAAACATTTCAATGAGTTACATCTCATCTTAAACAAATATCTAAAGTGGAACAAGTCACATGCAAAATGTTTTACACTGATTATGCTGGCATTAATTGTAAAACAGAGCTGTTAATTGAAAATGACATTAACTTTTGTATACGTGTTAAAAACACTTTATTGTGACCAATCACTTAGCCAAGAATCATAAATTTAGTGATTTATTTCGTCATCTTCAAGTTGGTCAAACTGAATGTCGTAAACGACGTATTTGGGTTGGTCGAGTGAAA
>NZ_NHRP01000028.1:0-37635 GCF_002165385.1 Acinetobacter sp. WCHA39 | reverse complement strand
TGTTTAATTCGTCTGATCACAGATACTTTATAAAGTATTTTAGTACTTTTTTGAATTCGTCAATGCGTAAGTCCTAAATTAAATACTGATTATTATTTGCAGGGCTTTTTGTTTTTACGTTATGGTGATAGAAAAGCTAAAGAGTATATAAATCATGTCAATTTTAGAATTATTAGAAATAAAACATCCTATTTTCCTTGCTCCAATGGCTGGTGTATCAACACCAGAACTTGCTGCTGAAGTTTCTAATCAAGGTGCTTTAGGTTCTTTGGGACTTGGGGCAAATTCAGCAGAGACAGCAAAACAACAAATTATTAAAACTCAAGAACTGACTGACCACCCTTTTCAAGTTAATTTTTTCTGCCATCAATCAGAACAACTCGATCCAGAAGTTGCTCAACAGTGGATTAATTATATTCGTCCTGAATTTGAAAAATTCGGAGCAGAACCTCCGACTGAATTGGATTGTATCTACCCAAGCTTTTTAGATAATGATGATTTCCTGAACGTTGTACTTGAAACTCGCCCCAAAGCTGTGAGTTTTCATTTTGGAATTCCACATCCTCATCAAATTGAAGCCTTAAAACAAGCTGGAATTATCACCATGGTTTCTGCAACCAATCTCATCGAGGCTCAGGCAATCGAAGCGGCGGGTATTGATATTATTATTGCTCAAGGCATTGAAGCTGGAGGACACCGAGGTATTTTTAATCAAACTTTTGATGCAGCCATTAAAACCAGTGATCTTGTGCAACTGATCTCAACACATTGTAAATTACCTGTCGTAGCTGCTGGCGGTATTATGAATGGTGATCAAGCAAAATCGATGTTGAAATTAGGTGCTGCTGCTGTTCAATTGGGTACGGCATTTGTGCAATGTAAAAGTTCCAATGCGAATGCAGCCTATCGAAAAGCTTTATTCAGTCAATCTATTACACAAATCAGTTCAAGCTTATCAGGTCGTCCAGCACGTGGTTTAGTGGGGACTTGGCACACACTGATTGACTCACCAAATCGACCTCAAACGCCAGCATATCCTTATACTTATGATCTAGCTAAACAACTCATGAGTATTGCAAATACCCACCGAGATTTTAGTTATAGTGCATTTTGGGCAGGGAGCAATGTGACACAAATTAGAGAGTTGGAAGCTGCCGATTTAGTCAATCAGTTGGTCTTAGAAATTAAAACCAACTAATCCATATCTACAAAAAACCGACCCTAAGGTCGGTTTTTTAGATTTATTTAATCGCATCAAGTAATTTGTGTTGCGCGTTGTGCGGTTCCTCACCCTGAGCGGGTTTAGCGCGATCCCAGACACCATCACCTTGTAATAACCAAGCTTGCTGATTGTCTTTTAAGTAATTCATTAAACCTAATTGATAAATACGCTTTTTCAGTGCAGAATCTTCAATCGGGAAACATGCTTCTACACGATTAAATAAATTACGATCCATCCAATCTGCACTTGAACAATAAATACGAGGATTACCATTATTACTAAAATAATAAACTCGTGTATGTTCCAAGAATCTTCCCACAATTGAGCGAACACGAATATTCTCTGACAAGTTCGGGAGACCCGGACGTAAGCAACAAATTGAACGAATAATTAAGTCAATTTGTACGCCTGCTTGCGATGCTTCATATAACTTATTGATCAGTTGGACTTCGGTTAACGCATTCACTTTTACAATAATCTGCGCCGATTTACCCTCTTTGGCATTCGCAATTTCTTCATCAATATAGTTGATTAGTTGAGCATGTAATGTAAATGGTGCATGCAATAACTTTTTCGGTTTTGCCATTTTCCCCATGCCCGTAAGCTCTTGGAAAATCCGATGTACATCTTCACACAAATCTTTATCTGTAGTCATTAGACCATAATCGGTGTAAATACGTGCATTCGTGGCATGGTAGTTACCTGTACCTAAATGTACATAACGTACTAATTTATTATTCTCACGGCGTACAACTAAAATCATTTTGGCATGCGTTTTATAACCAACAATGCCATAAACGACTACAGCACCCGCTTCTTGCAATACATTTGCAACTTCAATATTTGATTCTTCATCAAAACGAGCACGTAACTCAATCACAGCAGTGACTTCTTTACCATTGCGTGCCGCTTCGGCAAGAACTTGAACAATTTCTGAGTCTGCACCACTACGATAAAGTGTTTGTTTAATTGCCAAAACTTGCGGATCACGTGCTGCTTCACGCAATAATTGAATTACAGGCGCAAATGATTCAAATGGATGATGCAATAAAATGTCTTGCTTTTGCATCGCAGCAAAAATACTTTCAGTCTTCTTGAATACTTTTGGAACCACTGGCGTATGCGAGTCATAGCGTAAATGTGGACGTTTAAAATTAGAAAGTAATCGAGCCAAATTTACAGGACCGTCTACGCGATAAAGCTGTTCTTCTTCTAAATCAAATTCATCCAACAAATATTCATAAATATGCTTTGGACAATTATGCGTAACTTCTAAACGAACGGCACGTCCAAAACGACGTGAACTTAACTCACCTTTTAAAGCTTTTGCTAAATCTTCAACATCTTCATTTAAGGCTAAATCTGCATTACGCGTCACACGGAATTGATAACAACCTGTTGCTGTCATACCTGGGAATAGATCTGAAACATGTTCATGGATAATCGCAGATAACATGACATGATGTTCTTTACCATCTGTAAGCTCATCGGGTAAACGAACCACACGAGGTAAAGAGCGAGGCGCGGGCACTACAGCAAGATCAATCTGACGACCAAAAGCATCTTTACCTTCCAGCGTGACAATAAAGTTCAAACTTTTATTGACTAAACGTGGAAATGGATGTGCTGGATCAAGACTAATCGGTGTTAAAACGGGCGCAACTTGTTCTTGGAAGTATTTTTTAATCCATGCAGATTGTGCTGGGGTCAATTCGCCACGGCGTAAGAAGCAAATATCTTCCTCACGCAATTTTGGTAAAATTTGTTCATTTAAAATACGATATTGTCGTTCAATCGCAGCATGTGCTGTTTTAGAAATTTGATCGAGCACTTGCTTAGGGGTCAAACCATCTGGTGTACGACTTTCATTGCCTAAAGTTAATTGCTCCATCATTCCTGCAACACGAATTTCAAAAAATTCATCTAAATTTCTTGAAAAAATAAGCAGGAAATTCATTCTTTCTAATAATGGATGGAGAGGATCAACTGCTTGCTCAAGTACGCGTAAATGAAAATCGAGAATAGAAAGTTCACGATTTATATATCGATCATTATAAGTATATTCTGTTGGCGTTGTTGTCGTCACTGCAGTATTCATACTGAACCTTGTCGCTTTATCATTCATCAAAACACGGTTTAAGTATGCTGCAAAATTATGTCAATTTGGTAAAAAAGCCCAAAAATATTGAGCTTTTTTTAATTTATCTGAATTATTGTGGAATTTGTGTACTATTCATATACCTTAAAATCACACGCTTACGAAACTGTAACTTATGATCATTGCGATGATCTTGATAATACTTAGGATTTGGTAGTAAAGCAGCTAAAAAAGCAGCTTGCTCACGCGTTAAACTTTTCGAGCTCTTACCATAATAAAATTGTGCGGCAGCTTCAACACCATAGATGTTTTGACCAAACTCGACCGAATTCATATAAACCTCTAAAATTCGACGTTTTGACCACATACGTTCCATCATCCATGTAGCAACAGCTTCCTGCCCCTTACGAATAAATGAACGCTGATTATAAAGGAATAAGTTTTTTGCTAACTGTTGAGAAATCGTGGAACCGCCTGCAACGACTTCCCCTTTTTCATTATTACGCTCTAATGCAAACTGAATCCCAGCCCAGTCGAAACCATGATGATGAATAAATTTAGCATCTTCAGCAGCTAGAATTGCATGCTTAAAGTTATCACTAATATCATCATAATCACGCCAGTCTTGTTGAATTGGCTTAAAGTCAGTCAGGTAATCCCAACGCATAAACATCGTTGTTTCAACAGGCTGCGTTCTCCACCATACCAAGCTACTAAAAATCCAAAGCTGAATGAGAAGAATGATACCGATAATCAACATCACTGCACGTGCTAAAAAGGCTTTCATTAAAGCGCATCACTCCTTGGGCAACAAATTCATGCTAAGCTATTTTTATATCGTAATAACTTGCATAAACATATGACTGAAACCACTCCACCACAAATTACTCAAAAGTTGCAAATACAGATATGGTGGTTTACAGCATTATTCATTGCCATCAATGTTGGTTTATTTGGCTGGCAAATTCTTTCAGGTGTGAATATTACCGACCCTTCCCCTATGGATGCAATTACTTGGGGAGCAGATTTTACACCACTCACCTTCTCTGGACAGCCCGAACGTCTGTTTAGCAGTATGTTTTTCCATATCTTCGGTCTTACGGTTTCAAGGCATCAACAATGCAGCACATATCGGTGGAATGATCACGGGTGCTTTACTTGCAGGCTCTTGGTATTTCAGTCATAAAACTCAACATCCAGTTATCTTACAAATCATTGCACTGGTTTTAGCTAGTTTATTAACGCTCGGATTTTATGTTTACTGTAATGAGTTAAGCACAGGACTTCATTCTCTATGGAATGAAATCCTGCGCCAAAACCAGTTAAGCTTTTAAGATTGGTTCATCTCTCTCAGACTTTGTAACGGTGGAATATCACATAAATAACTGAGTCGATATCGACCAATCAACATACATACCAGCATCATACTGAGCGGTAAAATTAACCAAATTTCAGGATGAAATTGGATTGCCATTTGCATCTTGTAACTGGCAATCGCACTAATCACTTCAGCAAAAAGACATGCTACAATTCCTGCCACCAAGCCAATAAAACCAATTTCTAAACTGAGCATCTGTTTTAATTTATTTTTTGCGACACCAAAAGATCGTAATAACGCCACTTCTTTACGGCGCTCATCCATTAAAACATTCAAACATGCAATTAAAACCAAGATACCTGACAAACCAACCAATATTGCCAGTACTGTCACTACCTGAACCAATATATTCATTAAACGTTTCACTTCATCTAAAACACGCCCAACATCAATAAATACAGTATTGGTAAATTGTTCAATCAATCGCACCATTTTTGGCTGATCCGCAGTAGGGACATAAAAACTGCCTAAATAACTTCCTGCATTTTCATCCATGGTTTTGGGCGAAAAAATAAAGAAAAAATTAGGGCTAAAACTCTCCCACTCAACTGAACGTAGGTTAATCACTTTGGCATTCAATGATCCTTCGGGTAAGCTAAAGCTCAACTGATCCCCGACTTTGATCCCTAACTCAGTAGCCAATTTTTCTTCTACTGACACTTGTCCAACTTGGGTAAACTTTGGATTTCCTTGAGTAATCAGATTATCTTTTGGATAAAGTTCCGCTTGCGTCAAATTCAACTCACGCCGTAAAGAATTATTCTGTTGAATCAGTTCAGTGCTAAACGCCTGCCCATTTTTAGCAATTAAGCGACCCCGAATATTGGGATATAGGGGTGTTGATTGCCACTTATTCTGCTCAAGCTGTTGTTTGAACTGTGGCATATCAAATGGTGGCAGACCGTAGACAAACTGATTCGGTGTACCTTCAGGCAATTGCTGCTGCCAACGCTCTAATAAATCCGTTCTTAAAACACTTAGAACTGTTATTAAGCTGAGACCTAATGCAAGCGCTGTGATTTGCAAGGCTGTCTGATGTGGGATTCGAACATAAGCAGATAAGGGATGTTTCAACTGCTTAATTACTCTCAGTAATGACCAAATCATAACAAATAGAGTCACACAAAGTACTAATATGGCAGATAAGACCAATAAACTTAATTTTAAATTATCACTCAGCACCAAACTAAAGATGACCAAACTCGCAATACCGACACTGAACATCATCATGTAGGACTTACGTGAACGCTCTTGCTGACGAATGACACGAATCGGTGGCGTATTCAATAATTCCCAAATGCTTGGCAAAATGAAACCAATCAACACCATGACACTGGTAAAAATTGCAATGGGTAATGCCATAAGCAAATCAGCAATGGCAAAGCTGAGTTGCAATTGTGGAATCAGTTGCAACATCAATTGCAACAAACCATAGCCTAAAATGATTCCAATAAAACTTCCAATCAAAACTGATAAGGCACTGACAAGTGCAAGCAATATCATATAAGCGACTAATATCTGTCTTTTACTCGCACCGAGACAACGCATCAAGGCAATATGATCCTGATTTTGTTGCACATAACGTTGACTGGTTAAAGCAATTGCAATCCCACACAGTAGAATGGTTAAGAGGTTGGCAAGCTGTAGAAAGGTATCCAGATTTTCAATAGGTTTCATCAAACGGGTATTGGACTGACTCGCATCACGTAGTTTCAGTGTGCCTTGTTCACTATTCGCTGCTTGTTGATTATGAGGATCAGCTTCAAGCTTGGTTTCTTGTTTAAAGATGGTCTTAAATGTTTCAACTTGTTTTGGCTCACCCGCCATTAATAATCGATAATCAATCCGACTCCCAACCTGAATAGCATTCGTTTTCGCAATATCTGCTTGATGAATAATCACGGTTGGTGAAAAACCTGAAAAGCCCAATTCCTGATTAGAATCATGCTCAATAATGCCTGTTACTTTAAATTTTCCATCAGCAATTGCAACCTGATTTCCCACTTTTACTTTTAATAGATCAATTGCTCTTGGACTTAACCAAACTTCACCTTGTTGAATAGATTTCGCTCTCGGTTGAATCTCTAGTTTACCGCGCAGCGGAAAATGCTCATCGACAGCTTTGACATTGACCATCACAAATTGATCTTGGGTATGTGCCATTGATCCAAACAAAGTGACAGGTATCTGTTTTAGATGAAGTTGTTGAGCCTTTTGTACCCACTTTGATTGGATAGGGTCATTATCAGACAAAACTAAATCTGCACCCAGCATTTCAGCAGCTTGCAATGAAACGGCATTTTGAACTTGAGTATTACTAAATTTTAATGCGGTGGTGGCACTTATGGCTAAAGACAGGGCAATAATCAGTAAATATAACCCTCCTGTGCGGAAGCTTTGCAAAAGTAGTGGTTTGAGAACTGAACTCATACACCCTCCTGCACTTTTATAATTTCTTGGATTTGACCATCAAGCAATTTTACATGCCGTTGACACAAGGCTGCCAAATTTTGATCATGCGTTACAAGGATTAAAGTTGTTCCGAGTTCTTTGTTTAAATCAAATAACAGTTGCTCAATTTCTGCTGCGGTTTGCCCATCTAGATTACCTGTAGGTTCATCTGCAAAAATAATCTTAGGCTCAGCAATTAAAGCTCGAGCAATCGCAACACGTTGTTGCTCACCACCCGATAAAACTTTAGGCGTTTGCTGTGCTTGGCGAACTAATCCAACACGCTCTAGCCATTGCAATGCCTTATTTTCAGCTTGCCTAAAATTGAAATCAGGCTGAAGACGTAAGGGTAACATCACATTTTCGAGTGCACTGAGTTGTGGTAAAAGCTGAAAAGATTGAAACACGAAACCAATATTTTCTAAACGGACCTGAGCACGCTGCTCTTCAGTTAAAGTATGCACCGCTTGTCCACAGACCCACAATTCACCCATACTTGGTCGATCAAGTGTTGCTAGAATACCTAATAGAGTGGATTTTCCAGAACCTGAACGACCTGTAATCGCAATCTGTTCCCCCTGATAAATATCTAAATCGATATTTTTTAAAATGGTTAATGTTTGCTGATTAATGTGGATATTTTGTGTAACTTTTTGGGCAGAAATAATCGGCTGTGGCATCATGTCACGTATCCTTTAGGACAAATTTAAAGTGCAATGCAAATATCTAAAGTTTTATTTTCGCTATCCAAAACATTTGGAATCATCACGATTTGCTCATTACCCGCTTTCGCATCAGCAAAGACTATTTTAATTTTGGGTGACAGTCTCAGTGCAGGTTATGGCATAGATGCCAAACAAGGCTGGGTAAACCTATTACAACAACGTTTAGACCAACAGTATCCGAAACAGCATAAAGTGGTCAATGCAAGCGTCAGTGGTGAAACTACAAGTGGTGCTTTGGCAAGATTGCCTAAATTATTGCAAACTTATCAGCCTGAAATTGTTGTAATTGAGTTAGGTGGAAATGATGGTTTACGAGGTCAACCCCCTCAAATGATTCAAAAAAATTTAGCACAATTGGTACAACTCAGCCAAAAGCAGAAATCATCTGTTTTACTATTTGGCATGAAAATACCACCCAATTATGGGACGGCGTATAGCAGTGCTTTTGAAAAAAATTATAAAGTTGTAAGCCAGCAATATAAGGTCAAGTTATTGCCTTTCTTTTTAGAAGGGATCGCTGGACATAAAAATTTAATTCAAAACGATCAAATTCACCCAAATGCTAAAGCTCAACCTATTCTATTAAATTTAGCTTATCCATACATAAAAGGTGCCCTTTAGGCACCTCTTATTTTTTAGAGTCTGAGATTTTAATTAAAAATCAAAGAATGTCACTTCACCTGTCTCAAGCGAATATTCTGCGCCAACAACAATCATTTTGCCTTTTTCAATTAAGTTTTCTAACACGGTTGATCCATGACGTAATTGATTAACAGAAGCAAATACATTTGAGCGAACTGCATGTGCAGATAATTTTTTCAAATCATCTTTTAAGTCAGTTTGCATCAAAATTTCTACTGAAGGACGTACTCGGTTCACAATCGACATCAAATTTGATGACGGCGGTTGATCAGGATTCATTAGAGTACCGATGGTTGCTTGAATCGCACCGCAATGACTATGTCCTAATACAACAACCACAGCACAATCATAACGTTCAGCAGCAAATTCAACGCTACCAACCTGAGAGGGTGCAACAATATTTCCAGCAACTCGGATAACAAACAAGTCACCTAACCCCTGATCAAATACCATTTCCGCAGGCACTCGAGAATCAGAACATCCTAAGACGATAGCAAAAGGATTTTGTTCACTTGCCATTTCAGCACGCTCTTGGTGAGTGAGCAATTTTTGCTGGGTCATTTCCCCTTTAACAAAACGAGCATTACCAGATTTTAAACGTTCTAAGGCTTCTTGAGCGGTGAGCATGCGTACATCCATCTATGATTGACATGAAAAACTAGTTTAATGTGAGTATGCTAGATTGTCACTGACAAAAATAAAAACTCTCAGACAATTGAGTGTCCTGATATCAAGAAAAATAATGGAAAATTAATCATTTTATTGGCAAGAATTTCCATACATCTGTAGATTATGCAAATGACTGCATTCCAAACTTCTACAATAATCAACTGGTTTAAAAATAAATCAAGGATAGAACAATCATGACCAAAACACTGTTTTCAACACCATTCCGAAAAACGATCACTGCCACTTTGCTCTCATTCAGCTTAGCAACAATTGCTGTAAGTTCTACTCAAGCTGCTGAAATAGAAATGAGTTTCCAAAATGTATTACAACAAGAACGTGCTTGGGCTGGCTTACAGACCAAGACATTAAAAGTAGGAGATATTAGCTGGTCATATAGTGAAGGTGGTCAAGCAGGAAAACCTATTGTTATTTTAATTCATGGTTTAGCAGGTAGTCGTGATAACTGGAATCGTGTCGCACATGCATTAACCGCAAATTACCATGTTATTATCCCTGACTTACCAGCGAGTGGCGAAACGCAAGTTCCTAAAGACTTTGATTATTCAGTTCCTAATGTGACTGAAAAATTACGTCGTTTTATCGAAGCCGCAAATTTGACAGGGCCAGCACATATTGCAGGTCACTCACTTGGTGGATCGATTGCAATGCTATACGCAGGTCAATATCCTTTTGAAACGAAAAGCCTATTCTTGGTCGATGCTGCTGGTGTGTACAAAGCAGCAACAACGCCTTATCTAAAAGATCCGAACCATGTGAAAAACATGATCGTCAGTAAAAAAGGTGACTTTAATTTCTTGATGCAACAGGCGATGTATGCTCCGCCATTTATTCCAAAAGAAATTGCTCAAGCACAGGAAAAAATGATGATTGGTCAAGTTGAGCAAACTCAAAAAATAGTGGATCAATTGATCGCACTCAATAAACTGTTTACTCCTGATTCTTTTGCTCTGCTTGCAAAATCAATTGATGCACCCACCCTGATTTTATGGGGCAAGCAAGATAAAATTATTAATGTCGAAGTGGCACCTGAGTTAAAATCATTATTGAAAAATGCGCAAGCACCTGTGATTTTAGATAATGTGGGACATATGCCAATTTTGGAAGCAGATCAATTGGTGGTTCAACAATATCTACCTTTCTTGAGCAAAATCCAGACACAAAAGCCTGCAACTGCACCATCTCCATAAGTTTAGTAAGAATTTGAGGTTTTATGTCTAAACATCCAATGATAGAACAGCTAATTGATGCACAACTTGATTTTTTAGATCAAGAGTTTTCACAATCAGAAACCATTCAATATGAGTTTAAGCAATTCTATCATTGGTTACGGTTGCAACAGCTACAACATATTTGGTCATTTGAACAGATTTTTAAACTGATCGAAAAGCAAATTCTTGCAACGCCCGCCAGTCCATTTCTCATTGAGCAAATTGCTGAGCATATTCGTTTTGCATTGATTCATCCGCTGAACGATAGCACCACAATTGAAGAGGTTATGCCTGTATTAACCATCGACTCAATTGCACAATACGTCGCAGGAAAAGCTGGACATCGGCAACGTTTAATTCAAACTATCGTCAATAATCCAGCCTTTTCAGCCTTGATTACGCAGCTTATACAACACTCCATCCAAGATTACTTAGATAATTCGGTCATGTCTAAACGCGTTCCTGGCGTAGGACATTTCATGAAAATGGGAAAATCCGTTTTAGAAACCGTTACGGATTCCAACCTGAATGAAACAATTGGTCATTATCTGCAAAAGAATATTTTAAAAATTAGCCAAATGAGCGAAAAAGTTTTGAATCAACATTTTAATGATGACAAGCTCTATCACTTCCAAGCAAATCTTTGGCATAAAATCAAAGTGATGCCGATTTCAGTATTACGAAATTACTTTGAAGTCCAAGACCTACCTCAAACTGTGGGATTAGGTCATGAAATTTGGGATCATATTCGCCAAACGCCTTACTTGAAACAGCAGATTCATGATGGGGTCTATGCATGGTACGCAAGAAACCAAGAGAGAACTTTCGATTTGTTACTGCGTGATCTAAATATTGATGAAGATTTAATTCAGAATGAATTGAATAATTTACTTACACCCGTGCTACAGCAAGTGATTCAAACTGGGTATTTAAGACAACGAGCATGCGCACATCTAGAAAAATTTTATTACTCAGAACAAGTCCATGAAATACTAAAAAAACAAGGCACTTAAAGTGCCTTGTTTTATCGTCGTTTGCTTAGAATGAATATTTTAAACTTGCATAATAAACCCGACCTGGTTCGTTGTATGTTTGACTGATTGAATTACTATCTCTTAAAATTTGTTTATCAAATAAATTACTTACACCAAGACGAGTGCTGAATTGGCTGTTAAATTTATAGCCCATATTTAAACCGACTAAGCTATAACTTTTTACATCACTTGGCTTAATCGCACTACTTGTACCACCTGAACCCACACCTGCTTCAATCCTATTTTCTGCGAATTGACGTGATTTTTGACGACCATATTGAGTGTAAACAAAACTCATATCCAATTGATCCGTGATGTCATAATCGAAAATTGAGTTAATCGTATACTTTGGAACAAGTGACAAAGGATTTCCTGTTTTCTTATCCTTAGAGTCCATCATATAAGTGAAATTGTTGGTCCAGCGGATATTGCCATAATCTAGTCCTAAACTCCCTTCAAACCCTTGAATCAATGCCTCTGGTGTATTATCCCAACGAAGAATATTCCAAGTCGTTTGCGTAACCCCTCCGTTTGCATTTGTACTTGAACCATTCACAGTCCCAACAATGTCTGTTCCAGCAACAATCTTATTTTTATAATCATTACGGAACCAAGCTAAGCTGGCATTCACAACATCTTTTTGGAATTGAATCCCAATTTCTTTGTTGATTGAAGTTTCTGGTTTTAAATCGCCATTACCTTGTAATAAACAGCGCGAAGCAATATTTGCAGGACAACCATTACCATTGGTACTT
Source organism: Acinetobacter sp. WCHA39 (assembly GCF_002165385.1). Lineage (NCBI taxonomy): Bacteria > Pseudomonadati > Pseudomonadota > Gammaproteobacteria > Moraxellales > Moraxellaceae > Acinetobacter > Acinetobacter sp. WCHA39. Next base: position 25,432 of record NZ_NHRP01000028.1, on the reverse strand, counting down.
AATAAATAACCTTCAGCATTTTGGTACATATTCGGGGCTTTATAGGCTTTGGCAATCCCCCCTTTCAAAGTAAAATGATCATTTAATTTTTGCGTTATGTTTAAACTTGGACTCCAGTTTGAGCCTGATTTACTATGATCATCAAAACGTAAACCGACCACAACATCGGTCATATCTGTAACTTTGAAATTATCTTCAATATATGCCGATGCAATTCGTGATTCCATTTTACTACGATCACCTTTAGCAAGCTGATCGCCATAGCCAGCACCACTTTGATCCTTACCTTGTGTTGTAGAGGTCTGATCAGTGAATTTGTCTTCCACCCACTCGACACCCAAGGTCAATGCTTGTGGCAGATAATATTCAAGTGGAATATTTAGCTCGCCATTCAATCTTAACGTGTCTAGTTTAGATGTAACACGATCATTTAAATTATTAATTTTTCCTTCAACACTTCCTGCTAAACCCTCTGGAAGTCTTTTATTACGTGTTTTATCGTACTGCGCAACCAATTTGCTTTTGCCCCAATCCCAATCTCCTTCATGAGTTAGCGCCAAGCTATCTCGATACATGGTATTGGTTTCTTTCCCAATAGGTTGAGAAAGAATTGGGTCGGTTTCTGCATTTGAATTTAATTGAGAGTCTCCAGAATAAATATTGCCTTGGTGACCAGAAGAAATATCAAGCAATACTGTTTGTTCATCAGTTGCTTGCCAAGCTAAGCGCCCAGCAATATCTTTATTTTTAACCCCTTCTCGACCAGCAGCCTGACTGCCAATTGATTTATTAATATCTACTGCATCTGCATCAGTTTTATTGTAATTACCATATAAACGATAAGATAAAATGTCTTTAATGATTGGACCACTTAGATTGAAACTTGCTCGAGTAGAATCGCCTTCTTTGGAATCTTCAGGTTGATTGGTATATAGCTCAACGGAGCCATGTGTCTCATTCGTTACTTTCTTAGTAATAATATTGACTACACCACCCGCCGCTCCAGAACCATAACGAGCTGCTGCTGGACCTCGTAAAACCTCAATAGACTCGATTGCTTCTACTGGCACCCAATTTGAATCTCCCCGTGTGTCACGCTCTCCTTTCCAACCATAGCGTACAGAGTTACGTGAGGACACAGGCTTTCCATCAATCAAAATGAGTGTATTCTCAGGCCCCATACCACGAATATCAATTTGACGATTATTTCCACGCTGACCTGTTGCACTATTCCCTGTTAAGTTAACGCCTGGCATACGACGAACGTATTCAGAAATATCATTACGTACTGGAATTTTTTCTAAATCTTCGGCAGTGATCTTAGAAACTCCGAGAGATTGTTTAATTTGTTCCTCTGCTGTTAGAACAATTGTCTCCAGTTTAACAACATCGTTTTCATTTGATTTTTCAACCAATCCACTTTGATTAACTGTAGTTTCTGCTGCATATGCAAACGTCATCATACCACTCAGAATTGAAGTCGCGAGTAATGTATGGCGTGCTATTTTATTAGACATATTCCCACCTAATTAAGATAAATCATAAGATTTGCTAAAAAACTACGCTAGATTCTAACAAAGAAAGAATAAAACTCAATATAAATGATAATAATTATTATTTATATTTTCATTATTTTATTTAGTTCAGACATTCCTGAACATAATGATGAAATAAAATTTGATTAAATGAATAATAAAAAAAGCCCTATTCAGGGCTTTTATAATGCAATAAATTTCAAGTTTTATTACTTGAAGTACGCACCTTCTGACTGAGAGTGATCAGTTTGGTCAACCACACGCTTTAATTCTGGAACATGCTGTTGTAAAGTCGTTTCAACACCTTGTTTAAGGGTAACATCAATTGCTGAGCAACCTTGGCAACCACCACCAAATTTTAACACCGCTGTAAGACCATGCTCAGGATCATCTTTCACTTCAACTAAACTACAATTACCGCCATGACCTTCTAAACCTGGATTGATCTCAGATTGTAAAATATAGGTAATTCGTTCTTCAATTGACGCATCTGGGCCAACACGTGGCACTTTCGAATTTGGTGCACGGAAAGTTAATTGACCACCAAAACGGTCTTTGTTGTAGTCAATGACAGCATCTAATAAATATGGAATGGATGGTGCATCAACATAAGCAGGAAAATCAGGATATTCCTGTTTGTAGTCTGTTGGTACTACTTCATCAGGTGCGCTATATGCCATACAACATTCTGCACGCGGTGTACCTGGATGTTCTACAAAAACACGAACGCCAATCCCTGGAGTATTTTGCTTTGATAATAAATCACTTAAATACTCTTGCGCAGATGGAGTAATCAAAAGGTTTGGGATTTCTTCTGCAATGGCAGTGTTGGTGTTCTCAGTCGACATAACAATATTCCTCAAGCTGATGTCGTTATCTTAACCGAAGATGGAGTGTAATAAAAAAAAATCAACCATTTTTGTAGGAATTCTATGCAAGATCATTGTTTATTAAGTTTTTAATGGCATTATTGCTGAGACACTGATCAATTTTAAAACATTTATGTTACATCTACCCTTTAGTCATACTGTGACACTGATCATCATTACAGTTGCCATTTCCTTGTTAGCCTTCTCAAATCAAACGGTGATGAATCGTTTAATTTTTTGGCCACCTGCACTGCAACGTGGGCAGTATGACCGCTTTATTACACATGGTTTTGTTCATGCTGATGGTACTCATTTACTCTTTAACATGATCACGCTGTTCTTCTTTGGCAATATTATAGAAAGCTTTTATCGTCAGTTTTTTTATGACACAGGCTTTGTCTTATTTTATCTAGGTGGGTTAATTGCAGCAATTTTACCAAGCTATTTAAAACATCGACATGATATTAGTTGGGCAAGTTTAGGTGCGTCTGGTGCTGTTTCTGCAGTGTTATTTGCTTATATTCTGTTTCAACCATGGAAGCTCATTTTCGTTTTCTTTATTCCCGTTCCAGCCATTATTTTTGCCATTTTATATGTCGCTTACAGTATTTGGTCTGGCAAAAGAGGCAACACAAATATCAACCATAGTGCTCACTTATGGGGAGCAGCGTATGGTGTGGTCATGACAATTTTATTAGAACCTAAAGTGCTGCCGCACTTTTTAAATCAACTCACTCAAATACCATTTTAATTTTTATCATACACGCCCCTTTTTTGGGGCTTTTCTTTTTTTAAGATTAACAATCAAATTTTAATTATTTTTATCATAAAAATCATCGCTCTAAACTCGTCATAATTCTTCTATAAAATTAAGTCGATCCTAATGTCTCATAATAGTCTCTTTAGCACACTTTCTATTGCATTATTTAGCTTGTCAATTTCAGCTTGCAGCAATGATTCTGATCATTCAAATACTGTGGTTGAAACCAAGAAGCAACCCAACATTTTATTCATTATGGCTGATGACTTAGGCTATTCAGACTTAGGCGCTTTTGGTGGGGAAATTCATACACCCAATATTGATGAACTAACCCGAGCAGGTCGTATTTTAACGGACTATCATACTGCCCCGACCTGCTCACCGACACGCTCACAATTGATTTCGGGAACTGACCATCATCTAGCGAGGATTGGTGCAATGGCTGAACTCACACCTGAGCATCTAAAAGGTCAACCTGGTTATGAGGGCTATTTAAATGAACGTTCACTCTCTATTGCAGAAGTATTGAAAGACAATGGCTATCGAACTTATATCAGCGGTAAATGGCACTTAGGCTTGACCGATGCAACCAACGCACATGCTAAAGGATTCGATCACTCATTTACGTTATTGCAAGGCTTAGACCTACATTTTAAACAAGCACCGAGTGCCTATAAGCGTAATGCGACGTATACGGAAGACGGCAAACAAGTTCCGATTTCATCCTTACCCGATTATTTCTTCTCTACCAATTACTTCACAGACAAATTGATCAGTTATATCGAGTCAGGTAAAAACTCGGGCAAGCCATTCTTTGCCTATGCTGCTTACACCGCGCCGCATTGGCCTTTACAAGCACCCGCTGAATATCGCGATCGTTATCGCGGTGTTTATGACGCAGGCTATGATGTGATTCGCGATGCGCGTATAGCTCGCCAAAAACAGCTTGGCTTAATTCCAGCGAATTTTACTGCGGCTGAACCAATTGCCACGCAAAATGCACCGCAAAAATATGGCAAGTGGAATGAACTTTCAACCGAGCAAAAAATGCTAGAAGCACGCAGAATGGAAATCTATGCAGGCATGGTCGAAAATCTGGATGCCAATATCGGTCGGGTGATTCAATATTTAAAACGCAATAATCTATATGACAATACATTAATCTTCTTTGTCTCAGACAATGGTGCAGAAGGCTTTATCCGTGGCAATTACGGTGCCGAAGCTGGTTTTGATAACAGCGTCAATAACGTAGGAACATCAAATTCTTATCACTATGTTGGGCCACGTTGGGCAGAAGTCAGTGCTGCGCCATTCCATCTATGGAAAGATACTGCAGGTGAAGGTGCAACCACCGCACCTGCAATTGTGAAGCTCCCTTATCAAAGCAAAGCCGAAGCCATGCATCATGGTTTTGCCTCAGTCTTGGATGTGTTCCCAACCGTGCTCGACTACGCAAATATTGCCGTCCCACAAGGTCAATACAAAGGCCGTCAAATCAATACACCAAGCGGCTATTCATGGAAACCTGTACTCGACAATAAAGTGCAAGCGATCCGCCCCGTTAACTTTAGCTTTGCCGATGAATTACATGGCAGTAAATATGCCCGTCAAGGGGACTGGAAAATTGCATTACAAGGTAAATCAGAACTCGGAACAGGTGCATGGGAATTGTATAACCTCAAAAATGATCGAGGCGAAACGCAAAACCTTGCTCAAGATAATCCGGCCAAATTACAAGAGCTGATAAATGTATATAATCAATATACCCAGCAAAATGGGGTTAAGGAATATTTCCTTAAATGAAATGGGTATGCATTTTAGTTTCACTGATCAGTCTGTCCCTCGTGACAGGCTGTAGCAAAGTTAAGTCTGCTGCCACTCAATCACATAGACAAAACAGCACCTTGGCTCCATTGGGCTCATTACAGCAATGCCAACAGTATTCGGGCTTACCTGAGGCATGGCAAAACAGTAAAACTGCAGGTATGGTCTGGATTCCTGAAGGTTCATTTCAACTGGGTTCAAACTTAGCCTACCCTGATGAATTGAATTTTGGCCAAGCACAACGCCAAGTAACAGGTTTTTGGATTGACCAAACCGAGGTGACAGTTGCTCAATTCTCCAATTTTGTCAAAGCCACAGGCTATATCACTGATGCAGAAAAGCAGAAACAGGCTGCAGTATTTTCACCGAATGTGGACAACCCAAAACAATGGTGGCAGTTGAAATCAGATTACACATGGAAAACGCCGAATGGTGCTCAGGGTCAGCCTCCATTACCGTCTGAACCTGTTCGCTATGTCACTAAAAATGATGCTGAACACTATGCCGTTTGGTTAGGTCGGGACTTACCTACAGAGCAAGAATGGGAATATGCCGCCAAAGCAGGTTCGAAAAGTGATACTCCTTTACACCAAGCGCCACAAGATACGCATCAACATCCACAAGCCAATTATTGGCAAGGTGAATTTCCTTTCGATAATACGGTTGAAGATCATTTCCAAAGTGTGGCGCCTGTCGGCTGTTATGCTTCCAATGCTTTTAAGTTATTCGATATGATTGGCAATGTCTGGGAATGGACCTCTTCTGCTTATCACGGCGCACATGATCAGCACATGGGCAATTATGCGGAACTTCGTCAACAAAACAGCACCGCAACGCAATATGTACTCAAAGGTGGTTCTTTTCTATGTGCCTCCAACTTTTGCGCACGCTATCGAAACAGTAGTCGTTATCCACAAGAATTTGATTTGGCAGCAACCCATGTGGGATTTAGAACTATTTTACGTACAGTCGAATGATACAAATCTCTATTAAAAACATGCGTCATTACGCTAGTCGAAAAGTGAGGATCAATTTAAAGTAAATGAGAAAGCAATAAAAAGAGGATGCAATGATGAAAATAATACTGCTTTGCTTCAGTACTTTAATCACATTTAGCTTATCGGCCTGTGCCGTGCATACCCCTCATGGCAGTGTGATTGTTGATCCAGACAACCACCATGATGGTCATAGTGATTTTTGTCCTCCAGGACAGGCTAAAAAAGGACGTTGTTAAATTCAATCTCGCCTAGGCTTTGATAGGGCTTAGGCATTTTCATCAAATGATAAAGTTTATTCAATTTTTTCTTTCAAATAATTCATCTCATCAAATTGTATAAATAAAACTAGAATATATTTCAGTTACTGATTTCATTTCATCAAAACCCATATAAACTACATGGAAATGTATTCTATTTATTTTAATGGGATTTTTGAATGGATCTAAGCCAACAAAGCACTGTCATGGAAATCTTGAATAAGGTGCAGCATGCTGATGATTGGATTATTTTATTAGAACAACTGAATCAACATTTTAATCTACAAGCCTCTCAACTACTCGCCGTTGATCTTGAAGTACAAGCGCTATCTTTTAGTGTTCATCATGGCGTTGATTTTGATGAACATCAACTTGAGCAAGCCGCACTAAAACAAATTCGTTTAGATATAGATGATGATCCTCGCTTAAACAAAATGTTAGTGGCTCCAATGCAAGGTTGGATGCATTGTTTTCAACATTTCACAGAAGATGAAATTCTTCAAACTCAAGTCTATCAACAAGTATTAAAACCTCTAAATTTACGTTTTTGTTCAGCAATACAAATTCTTTATGATCATAAAGTTTGTATCATACTTTCATTTTTGACTAGCCCCGAACGAGGTGCTTTGAGTTGTTCTGAATTACAACCGATTTATGAATTATTACCGATACTACAGCAAAAAATTCAACAATATCGACATCATTTTGAATACTCGACAATGACCTTACTCGGGTCCCAATTAATTCAAAAAATGAAGCAGCCCATTGCGATTATTAATTTGAATGGCGATATTCTTGAATTGAATATAGAAGCAAAACAGCTATTGGAAAATAGTAAACTGATCCAAATCAAACAACGTCGTTTTGCATTCAATGAAAGTAGCCAACAACAATTTGAGTTAAACCTGATTGAGCTAGAACGCCTACATAAACGCCATCATGACTTAAGCTACGCTGAACGCAGTAAAATTATGATGATTGATGATCATTTATTCTTAACACTAGATTTATTAAGTCCAGAAAAAACACACAAGATTTTTGGTCTACGTCCAGTTTTACTCGCCACATTTTCTGGTTTAAAACATAAACCTAAATATCAACGAGAAATATGTACTCAGCTTTTTATGTTCACACCTGTAGAACACAAAATATGTGAGCAATTACTTGAGGGTAAAACCACTAAAGAAATTGCTCTCTCACACGATATTCAGGCTGATACTGTCAAAAAACATCTACAAGCGATTTTCAAGAAAACCAAAACGCATCGCCAAAGTGAGTTAATTCAATTATTGATGCAGTTTTTATAAGCATGTAAAGATGAAAGTTTCTAAGCAATCTCCGCTGGGAAAGTAATCACTTGATCAATTTTCATCTTATTCATCGCAACCATCAGTAAACGATCAATTCCAAGTGCAATCCCTGAGCATTCTGGCATGTGTGGTAAAGCTGCTAACAAGTATTGATCCGTTGGAATGACGGGTAATCCTTGTTGAGCACGTTCGATATTATCGGCGTCAAAACGTTCAGCTAAAACTTTGGCATCTAAAAGCTCATCATAGGCATTGGCAAGCTCTAAACCCTCAATATATACCTCGAAGCGTGCTGCGACTAATTCACCATCCTCATCTGTTTTTACCTTAGCCAACGATGCCATTTCAGGCGGAAAATCAGTTAAAAATACAGGTGCATCAAAGCCTAAACTTGGTTCAACGAAATGCGAAAACAATAAATCCATATAACCCAAGCGATCATTTCCTAAATCAAGATTGAGTCCTACACGATTCGCAGTTTCTTTAAGTTGCTTTAAACTCGCTTGTAAAGGATTAATATCTAAACGATCTTGAAAAGCATGCTTATAACTCAAAATATACGGACGGACTTCACCAAAACGATGTGCCAAACACACTTCTAGTAAATCTGCTGTTTCATGCATTAAACCTTTTAAATCTAAACCAGGTCGATACCATTCCAGCATGGTAAATTCACTATTATGCTTACGCCCATGCTCATCATCACGGAATACTTTACAGATTTGATAAATTGCTCCACTACCACTGGCCAATAAACGTTTCATTGGAAATTCAGGTGAAGTCTGTAAGTATTGAGTATTTAATTTGCCATGAATATGACGTTGTACTTGTACAGATGCCAAATGAACATCGGTTACAGCAGCTTGAGACAAAACAGGCGTTTCAACCTCTAATACCTTACGCTCCGCAAAAAACTGACGAATCTTTTGATACATCTCTGCACGTGCTTTTAATGCCTCAATAGAACAAGTCGGTTGATAGGATTTCATATCTTGGCTCATGCTTTTGGTCCACCGTGTGCCGCCCATTCACGACGTAAAGGATAATTTTTACGAAGTAAATCAAATGCTTTTTGTTCAACTTTAGCATTTTGAACACAAGCTCTTAATTGTTTATCATCTTCAGCAATATCGTAAATCTGAGTGAGATGTTGTTTAAGCACAGCTTTTAAATCCTGCTGCCCGAAATATTGTTCCACCTGAGGCAATTGACTCTCAAAACGCTTTGAGGCTTCATAAGAAAATTTATCGCAAAATGCCTCATAAATCATCTGTGTTCCTCTCGCTTTGCCTTCAAGGCTATACCCTGCAATATGTGGGGTGGCTAAAGCTAATAAATTCAGCAATTGCGCTGGAATCTCTGGTTCAAACTCAAAGACATCCAAGACAACTTTACGATTATTTCTTTTAATATCGTTCATCAATGCAGATTGTTGAATCACTGAACCACGCGCACTATTAATCAAAATTGCGGATGCTTTCATTGCAGCAAACGTAGCATCATTAAACAAATGTTGTGTTGGATAATCACCAGCTAAGGTTAAAGGGACATGAATTGAAATCGCATCAGCCTGTTTTAATAACTCCTGAAAGGATACATTTTCAATGCCAGCGAGTTGCACATAAGGGTCATAGCCAATCACATTCCAGCCCAACAATTGAGCCATCACTGCGAGTCGACTCCCTACATTGCCTAAGCCAACAATTGCTAATGTAAAAGCTCTCTCTTGTTCTAATAAGTCGATATTCAAATGCAATAAAGCAGTAATCACATATTCAGCAACGGCTTGCGCATTGCAGCCCGCAGCATTACTCCATGCAATATGCTGCTGTTCCAAAGCTTGAATATCAAGATGATCTGTACCAATTGTCGCACTGCCTACAAATTGAAGCTTGGTCTGATCAATTAAGGCATGATTCACTTTAGTCACCGAGCGAACCAAAAGTGCATCGGCATCTTGGACATCATTATGAGTCAAGGTGCGCCCTGCTTTATGCTGTATTTCAGCAAAATCTGCAAAAAAATAATCGGTAAATGCCAAATTTTCATCTGCGATAATTTTCATGCAATTCTTTCCATCGATTTGTATGTGCTTATTATCCTTAGCGCAAAGGAAATTGACAAATCAAATCTGAAAGTTCCAGTTAAAATGTCGAGAAACACTACATTTTTGATGCAATCATGCGACTTATTGCCAATCCTCTGTCTTACTTTTAATTTTATAATAGTAGTGTTTTCTTCATAAGCAGTTTTATTATGACGCCTTACTCTCCCTACAAAGGCAAAAGTGGTATCAAACGTATTTTTAATGCAACAGGCTATTCCCTTGCAGGGTTTAAAGCTGCATTTAGCCATGAAGCCGCTTTTAGACAAGTCCTTTTGCTTAATTTAATTTTGATCCCAATCAGTTTTTCTGTTGATGTCTCAGCCCTAGAACAAGCACTCATGGTGGCTGTTTGTTTGCTTGCAATTATTGTTGAACTATTTAATTCAGCAATTGAAGCTGTAGTTGATCGTATTTCTTTAGAAAAACACCAACTTTCTAAAAATGCAAAAGACATGGGCAGTGCTGCTCAATTTGTTTCTCTTGCGATTATATTTTTTACATGGATGATTATTTTATTTCGATAAGTCATTATAAATTCTAAATAAAAAAAATCCCTGCATTAGCAGGGATTTTTTTTAATCTAGGAAGAAGATTTAATTACATCATTCCACCCATACCGCCCATATCTGGAACAGTTGGTTTGTCTTCTGGAATGTCAGTAATCATGCATTCAGTTGTCAACATTAAACCAGCAACAGAAGCAGCATGTTCTAATGCAGAACGAGTTACTTTAGCTGGGTCAAGAATACCCATTTCCAACATATCGCCATATTCACCAGTTGCAGCGTTATAGCCAAAGTTACCTTCACCCGCTTTAACTGCATTGATGACAACTGATGGCTCATCACCAGCATTCGAAACGATTTGACGAAGTGGCGCTTCAATCGCACGGCGTAAAATGTTGATACCCGCAGTTTGATCTTCGTTTGCACCTTTTAAGCCATCCAATACTTTTACAGCACGTACCAGTGCAACACCACCACCTGCTACAACACCTTCTTCAACTGCTGCACGAGTTGCATGAAGTGCATCGTCAACACGATCTTTCTTCTCTTTCATTTCAACTTCAGTTGCTGCACCAATTTTGATAACTGCAACACCGCCAGCTAATTTAGCAACGCGTTCTTGAAGTTTTTCTTTGTCATATTCAGACGTAGATTCTTCGATCTGTGCACGGATTTGTTGAACACGTTCCACGATTTGTGCAGCATTACCCGCACCATCAACAATCACTGTATTTTCTTTAGATACAGTAATTTTGTGTGCAGTACCCAAATCTTGAAGAGAAGCTTGCTCTAAAGACATGCCGACTTCTTCAGAAATAACAGTCGCGCCAGTCAAGATCGCGATGTCTTGAAGCATTGCTTTACGACGGTCACCAAAACCAGGTGCTTTAACCGCACATACTTTGATAATACCGCGCATGTTGTTCACAACAAGTGTAGCAAGCGCTTCGCCTTCAACATCTTCAGCGATGATAAGAAGTGGTTTACCTGTTTTAGCAACAGCTTCTAATACAGTAATCAATTCACGAATGTTGCTGATTTTTTTATCAACAAGAAGAATGAACGGATTTTCAAGTTCAGCAGTTAAAGTATCTTGCTTGTTCGCGAAGTATGGAGAGATATAACCACGGTCGAACTGCATACCTTCTACAACGTCTAATGCGTCTTCGAAGCCAGAACCTTCTTCTACAGTGATAACACCTTCTTTACCTACTTTTTCCATTGCTTGCGCAATCAATTTACCAACAGTTGTGTCAGAGTTTGCAGAGATTGAACCCACTTGTTCAATTGCTTTGAAATCATCAGCAGGTTTTGCGTTAGTACGGATATTTTCAACAACCGTTTTTACTGCGATGTCGATACCACGTTTTAAATCCATTGGGTTCATACCTGCAGTTACAGATTTGATCCCTTCATTTAAAATTGCTTGAGCAAGTACAGTTGCCGTTGTTGTACCGTCACCCGCGATGTCGTTGGTTTTAGAAGAAACTTCACGAACAAGTTGAGCACCCATGTTTTCAAACTTGTCTTTTAAAGAAATTTCTTTCGCAACTGTTACACCATCTTTAGTGATGTGTGGTGCACCGAAAGAACGGTCGATGACAACATTACGGCCTTTAGGACCTAAAGTTACTTTTACTGCATCTGCAAGCACGTTAACGCCTGCGATCATTTTTGAGCGAGCTGAATCACCAAATTTTACGTCTTTAGCTGACATGTTAAACTCCGAATCTTTTTAAATACTGAATCTGAAAATAAATTTGAGTTATGTGTCGTGTTAGCCTTCAAGTACAGCTAAGATATCTGACTCTTTCATAATTAAGAGTTCTTCACCACTTACTTTTACTGTTGTACCTGCATAAGTACCGAACAATACTTTGTCACCAACTTTAACGTCTAAAGCACGAACACCATTGTCAGTGATCTGACCATTACCCACTGCAATGATTTCACCTTGAGAAGGTTTCTCAGCAGCAGAACCTGGAAGTAAAATACCACCAGCCGTTTTAGTTTCTTCTTCTACGCGACGAATCACAACACGATCATGTAATGGACGAATGTTGCTCATATTTAACTCCATCAGACTTAGTCTTTTTTGATAAATTGTTATGACAAGACAAAAGCGCCATAACAAAATTTGATATGTCACTTTTGTGGGGTTAAAAAAAATGGCTTCAAGGGGGAAATTAAAAAAAAATCTATTTAAAGATGTTTTTTTCAACACAATCACATGATCTTGCCGAATTAAGCAGCATTTCATGATCGAAGAAAGATTTTCTGTTTTTCATCAAACCAATAATGCTCAATTGTTCCGTCATCTAAAATCACGTTAAAACTATTTGAAAACCCAAAACGCAAACGATTTGAAGTTGCTGTTCCAGCATGAATATCTAAAATAGGATGGTTGAATCCCAATTGAAAAATTTGATTTAAATCATGAACAGCAACTTTGTGTAGATGCCCATGTAATAAACCAAACAACCCTGTCTCACCCCAACGTTCTAATGCAATTTTAGCAAGCACAGGACAATCCTTATCTCCATGCTCATTTGGGAAGGTATAAAAAGGCTGATGGAAAGTGACCAATTTTATTTTATTTGTGGGTGCATTTTTCAGCTTGGTATCCGTTTCATGAATTTGCTCAAGAGAAATATGCCCTCGGGTATGGTATCTCCGACGAATACTATTCATGCCAACAATATAAAAATGCTCCGTTTCTAAAGTAGACTCTAAACGGCCAAAAAACGCTTGGTAACGTACAAATGGAGAGAAGAAGCGTTTCCAGACATGATAAAGCGGAATATCATGATTACCCGGCACAACAAGATATGGGATATGTAAAGAATCTAAAAACTGACGGCAATCATAAAATTGCTTGAAACGCGCACGCTGGGTTAAATCACCACTGATTACAATTGCCTCTGGGCGTTTTTGTTGGCAAAACAGTCGTATCGCTTGAATACATTCTTCACGTTCAGTACCAAAATGTAGATCAGATAGGTGTAACAACATTTGGAGCCATCACTTTCAAGGCTGATTTTTTTACTGAGAATTTTAAAGGTGGTTGCATATCCACTAATTCCCCATCGACTGCAACAGTAAGTTTGGCCTTTTTACAGTCAACCTGTATTTGTTCGGCACAAAAAGAATAGACGTCCGATGCTTGATCAATTTCACCTTGAACAAGTTTCCATAGCATTTTTAATAAACTGATTCGGTCACTTTTAGCAACAACAACTCCAGCTAACTTGCCTTTTGCAGCACATTCAGCCACTCTTAATTTCATATCCTCTAATTGCAACTGATTATTACCAAAGAATATTAACGGAGTAACTACAGGATATTTTTTCCCATCCACAGTGAGTGCGAGTTTTAATGATTTATGTTCGCGCAGTAGCACATCTAACGCCGAAGTATAAGCATGTAATGGAAAGCGCCCTAAATACTGGTTATAAAGTTCACGCTTCTTAATGAATAAAGGATACAAACCTAAACTGGCATTGTTCAAATAAATTTGATCATTAATCGTTGCAACATGAACTTCGCGCGGTTGACCCACTGCGATTACTTCTGCTGCTAGAGCCACATCAATCGGAATATCTAAAGCACGTGCAACATAATTAAACGTACCTAAGGGCATTATTCCCATTGGAATATTGGTATGCATTAACTTTTTTGCTACGGCATTTAATGTACCATCACCACCCGCAGCAACAACTACCCCACGCGCATGTTCCTGTTGATGTCGAGATAAAACATTATTCATCATTTCATCAAAATTCATGTGCGAATTTAATTCAAATACCTGAATTTCAAATCCTTTCTGACTCCAAAAAGCCATAAGAGCTTCATACTGGTCTTCTTGCTGTGCTGCATGAAAGCCAGATTTTTGATTGTAAATTATGGACAAGGGCCGTAAATTCTGAATCATACCTAACAGCCTTAAAGATAAATCACCAGTATTTTTGTTTATAAAATCAACAATTAAAAGTTTGTTTATGTAAATTTTGGATGAGCATTATTCAATTTATCAATAATAATTCTCAAAAAAAATAAACAAATCTATCTAATTGTTTTTAATAATAATTTAAAATAAAAATAATACACATAAAAAAATTACATATAGAACTAAAAAATACTCAATTTACGCAAAAACAATATGTTACCCATAAATACACACTCTTAGATTAAGACTCTATCAAGCACGGTAGTCTTATTTTTTTTACGATTTTATGCTTTAATACAGCCACTTTTTTTACTTCATCTATTTTCATTGTCATCCAATGAATAGAATTGTACGTCGTACACACTTTAAAAAGGCATCACCATGACCCAAGTGAACGCACCAGAATTCGTTCGTCACCCTAAGCTTATTGCATGGGTGGAAGAAATTGCAAAATTAACCAAACCAGCAAAAATCGAATGGTGTGACGGAAGCGCGGAAGAATATCAACGTCTGATCGACTTGATGATCGCTAACGGCACCATGCAACAACTTAACCAAGAAAAACATCCTGGTTCTTATCTTGCAAATTCTGACCCTTCTGATGTTGCTCGTGTTGAAGATCGCACATATATCTGCTCTGAAAATCAAGAAGATGCTGGTGCAACAAACAATTGGGTTGCGCCTGCTGAAATGCGTGCGAAATTAAACGGCTTATTTGATGGCGCAATGGAAGGTCGTACCATGTACGTCGTTCCTTTCTCTATGGGTCCTTTAGGAAGCCATATTGCACACATCGGTATCGAATTAACAGATTCACCTTACGTTGCTGTCAGCATGACAAAAATGGCGCGTATGGGTAAAGCAGTTTATGACGTATTAGGTACAGATGGTGAGTTCATCCCATGTGTTCATACGGTTGCTGCTCCATTGAAAGATGGTCAAAAAGATGTCGCTTGGCCATGTAACAATGAAAAATACATTGTTCATTACCCAGAAACTCGTGAAATCTGGTCTTACGGTTCTGGTTATGGTGGTAATGCTTTACTTGGTAAAAAATGCCTAGCTTTACGTATTGCTTCTGCAATGGGTCGTGAGCAAGGTTGGTTAGCTGAGCACATGCTTATTTTAGGCGTAACCAATCCACAAGGTGAGAAACACTACATCGCTGCGGCATTCCCTTCTGCGTGTGGTAAAACGAACTTTGCTATGTTGATTCCACCAGCAGGTTATGAAGGTTGGAAGATTGAAACTGTAGGTGACGATATTGCTTGGATCAAACCAGGTGAAGATGGTCGTTTATATGCAATCAATCCAGAAGCAGGTTTCTTCGGTGTTGCACCTGGTACAAATACCAAAACCAACCCGAACTGTATGGCGACATTAACTAAAGATGTTATCTATACGAACGTTGCTGTAACAGATAACGGTGAAATTTGGTGGGAAGGTCTTTCTAAAGAAGTTCCAGCAAACTTAACCAACTGGAAAGGTCAGCCTCACGTTGAAGGTGAAAAAGCGGCTCATCCAAATGCTCGCTTTACAGTTTCAGCTGGTCAATGCCCTTCTATTGATGCTGACTGGGAAAATCCAGCAGGTGTACCAATCTCTGCATTCATCTTCGGTGGTCGTCGTGCAGATACAGTACCTTTAGTAACTGAAGCTTTTGACTGGGTTGATGGCGTTTATAAAGCTGCAACAATGGGTTCAGAAACAACTGCTGCTGCTGTTGGTCAACAAGGTATTGTTCGCCGTGACCCATTTGCAATGCTTCCTTTCGCTGGTTATAACATGGCTGATTACTTCGGTCACTGGTTACAACTTGGTCAAGAAGTTGGCGCTAAAGCAGAAGCTGCTGGTAACAAATTACCAAAAATCTTCAATGTAAACTGGTTCCGTCGTGATGCTGAAGGCAACTTCGTATGGCCTGGTTTCGGTCAAAACATGCGTGTTCTTGAGTGGATTATTGATCGTTGTGAAGGTCGTGCTGAAGCGACTGAAACACCAATCGGTTATGTTCCAACTTATGAACAGTTGAACTGGACAGGTATCGACTTCTCTAAAGAACAATTCGAAACTGTTACAGCACAAGACAAAGACCAATGGATCAAAGAGCTTGAAAGCCACACTGAGTTATTTACTAAACTCGGTGATCGTTTACCACAAGCACTTAAAGATCGTCAAAATGAATTATTAGCAGCTGTTAAATCTGCTTAATCGCTCTAGTTTCTCTCTTGATTAAAGAGGAAGATTAAGGGAAATTTGAAAAGGTCGCTTCGGCGGCCTTTTTATTTGGCTGATCCAATTTAGCATCTTATGTGTCACTTCTGTCGCATAAGAGTAGTTAGGTTCTCATGGAAAATAAAAAGAAATTAACAAAAAAAGAGTTTACCCAAATGATTAAACTCTTGCATAGGTATGCCAATACGGAAATGGATTAATGGGAGTTGTGGTTTTTTGATACAGATTTCTCTAGGATTTATATAGATATATCAATGAAAACAACATGTTCAGAAGAAGCTTATACAAATATGAATAATATTGTTATTAAGACTGATGAATAGCCTGAAATGAAAATAGTTAATTTTTAAATTTTTTATAAGTTAAAAGCATCTTAATTAGACGTTAGAAAAGATTGTGAAGGCCTCACGTAGAGTTTTTGTTATGTATCAATACATCTATAAATGAAATCTACCAAGTCTCACAAGACTATTCCGTTCGTTATGAATGGATCCTTGGTCAAATCGCTGTTTGCTCTATCAAATAAATAACAATATTCGCATCCCCCAAAGCCCCCTGCACATCTATCAGTAAATAACCTGAGTTCGCCGAACTCAGGTTATTTAGATAAAGGGCTTTTTTAAAGACAGCGCTTAGATACTGCTATAGCGCTTTTTAAGCCGCTTCGTTGCTATGAGTTTTTGCAATCAGATAAGCATCCAAAGCTTCCGATTCTTTTTGCGTGAAGCTAAGTCCTAGTTTAGAACGTCTCCATAATACATCCTGACTCGTAGTTACCCATTCAGCAGTACATAAATAATCCACTTCACGTGCATACAAACCTTGTCCAAAGTTCTGTCCAAGTTGCTCAACTGAACTTTTCTCGCCTAGAATATTCCAAATACGTGAACCATAAGCTGATGCCCAACGCTTAACTAAATCTTCTGATGCATCAGTGACTTGTGCACGAATTTCTCGCATCAACTGTTCAACAGACTCCATATTTTCGCCACCAGGTAAAGCTTCTGTTGCAGTCCAACTCCCCTTCATTTCAGGGAAGAATGCTTTTAACTGCTGCATAGCTGACTCAGCTAATTTTCGATAAGTTGTTAACTTTCCACCGAATACGGAAAGTAATGGGGCCTGCCCCACCTCACCTTTAGACAAAGCCAAAGTATAGTCACGCGTAATTGCAGAAGGATTATCTGATTCATCATCACAGAGTGGACGTACCCCAGCAAAAGTCCAAATAACATCCGCTTGAGTAAGCTGTTTTTTGAAATGTGCATTGCTCACTTCAAGCAAATAGTCTGTTTCTGCTTGAGTAATTTGTACTTGCGCAGGATCACCTTGGTATTCACGATCTGTAGTTCCAATCATGGTGTATTGATCTAAATACGGAATTGCGAACACAATACGGCGGTCATCATTTTGCATAATAAAGGCTTTATCACCTTCATATAATTTCGGCACAATGATATGACTACCTTGAATCAAGCGAATACCGTAAGGTGATTTGAGCTCTAAATCTTGTTTGATGAATTTTGCGACCCAAGGGCCAGCAGCATTGACCAGTGCCTTTGCTTTAATTTGGAATTGACAATTTTCATTTTCTAAATCAACAATCCAATACTGCCCATCTCTTCGTGCAGACAAACAACGAGTACGCGTTACGATATCAGCACCCTTTTCACGGGCATGCATCGCATTGAGTACAACCAAACGAGCATCATCAACAGCACAGTCAGAATATTCAAAACCACGTGTTATCGCAGAATTTAAAGGGCTATCTTCTTTAAAATAGACATTATTTGAACCCAATAATTTCTCACGCTTACCTAAATGGTCATAGAAGAACAAACCCGTGCGAATCAACCATGCAGGGCGAAGATGTGGGCGATGCGGCATAATAAAACGCATTGGGCGAATAATATGTGGAGCTTTAGCCAATAGCACTTCACGCTCAGCTAACGCTTCACGTACTAAACGAAATTCTTTGTGTTCTAAATAACGTAAACCACCATGAATGAGCTTACTGCTTGCTGAAGAAGTATGACTGGCTAAATCATCTTTTTCACACAAGAATACCGATAAACCGCGTCCTGAAGCATCAGCCGCAATACCAACACCATTGATACCACCACCAATGACCGCAAGGTCATAGATTTTTTCATTTGTCTGAGGAGAAGTTTGCATAGATCACCACAAATTTTTCATTATTTTTCGATAATGAAAATTTAAACATATAAATCGAAAATAAACAATAAAAAATAGATCAAAAAATGCCAATCCATCGACACTTTTAGATAAATGGTAAAATTCGATGGAGAGACTAACAGTTCAGAAACACGGTAACAGCATTTATTTATAAGAAAAATATAATTTTTATTGAATATATCTTGAGTTAAATTGATTAACTCAAGAAAAGTAACAATTTTTCGAAAATGAATATTTATTTTGCAACAATCAAACCAACATCTAACTCTCGGATGGTTTTTATAAATTGCTCATTTGGCTGTTGATCAGTAAAAATACAATCCACTTGCTTAAGTGAACCTAATCGAATCATCGCATTACGCCCAAATTTACTGCTATCCGCGGCTAAAAAAACTTGGCGTGCACTTGAAAGAATTTCTTGAGAGACACACACTTCCTGAAAATCAAAATCAAGCAATGTGCCATCTTCTTCAATTCCACTAATCCCGATAAGCGCATAATCTGCTTTAAACTGTTTGAAAAAATCAGCGGTTGCTTGACCAATGACACCACCATCTGGACGAACACGACCACTGGCAATCAGAACTTCAAAATCCTCTTTTGTGCTCAGGGTCTTTGCAACATTCAGGTTATTAGTAATGACTTTTAAGCCCGTGTGATTCAGTAGTGCATGAGCAATTGCTTCGGTTGTAGTACCAATATTAATAAATAAAGAAGCGTGATTTGGAACGGCAGCAGCAACAGCTTCAGCAATTGTTCTTTTTTGCTCAAGCATATGCCCGACACGCATCGTATATTCTGTATTTTCAACACTTGAATCATGCGCAGCGCCGCCATGATAACGGCGCAAAAGGCCTTCATCCGCTAATTGATTAATATCACGACGAATCGTTTGTGGTGTAACATCGAAATGTTGAGCAAGTTCTTCAATACTAATATAACCACGCTCTCGTACTAATTCGAGGGTTTTTTGTTGGCGTAGTATCAAGCTCATGCTCATCAATCCTGTGTTATTTACGGCATATTAAATCCGGCTATTTTAGCTTAATCTTCTGCCCAATCTCGAGTACGTCCGACAGCTTTTAACCAACCTTTATACAATTTTTCAGTTTGATCCTGACTGCATTCAGGTATAAAGGTTCGTTCGATCGACATTCTACTCTTCAATTCATTTAAATCCGACCAGAAACCGACAGCTAAACCAGCCAAAAATGCAGCTCCCATCCCTGTCGTTTCTTTCATTGCTGGACGTTCAACTGAAGTCGAAAGAATATCCGCTTGGAATTGCATCAAAAAGTTATTCGCTGTTACACCACCATCTACGCGGAGTGTCCGCAACTTTTCGCCAGAGTCTTGTTGCATTGCATCTAATACATCGCGTGTTTGATAAGCAATTGACTCTAAGGTCGCACGAATAATATGCTCAATACTCACACCACGTGTAATACCCAAGATCGCACCACGTGCGGTTGGGTCCCAATACGGCGCGCCTAAACCTGTAAATGCAGGAACAACATACACGCCATTACTATCTTTCACTTTGGTGGCGTAATATTCAGAATCATACGAATCATTAATCGCTTTGAGTTCGTCACGCAACCATTGCACACATGATCCACCATTAAACACAGCACCTTCTAGAGCGTAATTCACTTCACCTTTTGCTCCACATGCAATGGTAGTCAACAAACCATGTTCAGATTGAACTATACGCTTCCCTGTGTTCATCAATAAGAAACAACCCGTCCCATAGGTATTCTTGGCCTGCCCGACTTCTACACACATTTGTCCAAATAATGCAGCTTGTTGATCCCCCGCAATACCTGCAATTGGAATTCCAACTTCCTGACCGCTAATGGTATGTGTGTATCCATAGACCTCAGATGAGCTACGCACAGTTGGTAACATTACTTTTGGAATGTTTAAAGCTTGAAGTAACTTATCATCCCATTCTAAGGTTTCTATATTAAACAGCATGGTACGTGAAGCATTGGTATAATCTGTCACGTGAACTTGACCATTGGTTAATTTCCAAATCAACCACGTATCAACTGTACCAAACAAAAGCTCACCACGCTCTGCACGCTCACGGCTGCCCTCAACACGATCCAAAATCCATTTTATTTTTGTTGCTGAAAAATAAGGATCGATGACTAGGCCCGTTACTTTTCGAACATAATCATCCCAACCATCTTGATGTAATTGATTACAAATTTCATTGCTTTGACGGCTTTGCCAAACAATAGCATTATAAATCGGCTTACCAGTTTTCTTGTCCCAAATGATCGTGGTTTCACGTTGGTTAGTAATCCCGATTGCAGCAATTTGGTCACTTGAAATACCCGCTTGTGCTAGCGCCTCAACCCAAACTGCACTTTGAGTTGCCCATATTTCCATAGGATCATGCTCAACCCAACCTGGTTGTGGGTAGATTTGCGTGAACTCGCGCTGAGCAATACTAATAACATTTGCATCATGATCCAACACGATTGCTCGTGAACTTGTTGTACCTTGGTCAAACGCAACCACATATTTTTTTTGACTATCTGTAGAGATCATGACACACCTATCCAGACTTGCCTTATAGCAGACCAATAAACTAAATGCCCGTTAAAACGGGCAAAAATACTGCAATAAAGCAACGACTTCTGTATTAAATAAAAAACTTGGCAGATTATATGCAAAATTGTTCGAAAACGAAAATTCTTTCTTTAACTTTGAACCTCAATACGATGAATAGCGCCAATTTCAAAGATTACTCACAATAACAACCTTATTTTATGCCATACTAATTATGGAAATAATAGGATCATAGATATGAAAAAAACCAATTTATTCATTATTGTTACAAGTACACTTGTGATCACTGCATGTCAAAGTACACCACACAAATTTAACGGCGTGACGGGCTATCAAATAGAAAATAAAACAACAACTTCAGCCACGATTGCTTACACCCTTGCAGCACGTACCAATCAAGATTTAGATCAAAAGAAATTACAACATGCATGCAACCAAGTTTTAGGTGTAGGAAAAACTTATAAAATTTCAATACTCAGTGTGAATGAAATTATGAATCCTACACAACAAGAACAATACGGCGTAAAACTTGGAAATAGTCGTGCAACTTTTGGACTTTCTAATTCACCTGATTTCAATAACAGTGAAGGATATGCAACACGCCAAGCACTTGAGGCACGTCCGACCACACTTAAAGTCATTCGCTATACTTGTTCTGAATAAATAATAATCATGGATGTATAAGTTTTTATTTAGGTTTATACATCCTATATATTTTACACCTTCAAGACATCATGAATCGATAGATCTTTATCGAAAACCGACTTTGCAAATGGGCATAAAGGAATGACTTTAATGTTGCGACCTCTTGCAAAAGTAACTAACTCATTTAAAAGTTTTCGACCTAATCCTTGCCCTCGAAATTGATCATTCACATCAGTGTGATCAATAATTAACAAGTATCCCAGCCCATGTGTAAGCCATTTCACCAGCTACTGTTTCACCGTTGAACAGCTTAAATATTCCATGTTTATTATCATCAACCTGTTGAATATTCATTTTCTTTCCTTTTGAAGATTATTTCTATTTCAACTGAATGTTTTAGCATGAGTAAGAAGGAAATAGTGTTGAGATTTGATAGTCTCAACACTGATTATTTTTAGATTAAACATTATTTATTTTGTGCAGTAGAAACTCACATTTCTAAACTCTTTGGATTCATCCAAATCAGGCCAAGTCGTTGCACTACGTTCATCAATTTTCATATATTGAGGGTGACTAAAGTTTTTAACTCGGCTATCGGCAACCCAAACTTCAGGTGCGAACTTAAGAAACTCATCTAAGAAGAAACGATTGCATTGGTCATACAGAACGTCCGCAGCGAGCAATACATCCACTTGCTCGGCTTTATATAAATCATCCAAATATTCAAGTTCAACATCATTCAACAATGCATTTTCACGACATGACGCAAGACTTACTGGATCAATATCACAACAGATCACACGTTTCGCACCTGCCATTTTTGCAGCAATTGCAACTACGCCCGAACCTGCACCAAAATCCAAGACCACTTTATCTTTAACATGATGTGGCTCAGCGAGTAACCACTGTGCCATCGCTAAACCAGATGCCCAACAGAAAATCCAATACGGTGTCTCATTCCAAATACGACGAATCACCTCATCATCCAAACGATCCGTTGGAAAAACTGGTGGAATCAACCATAACGATATAGGTGTTTCAGGAAGCTGCTGTGCTAGTAGATCCGTATTAGGGATGACTTCATGTAATGCTTGAAGTAAATGTTCAGGGGCTTTCGCAAATTGAAATGTACAACTCATATATCTTTAATTCTAAAAAACCCCTCTTATCGAGGGGCTATTAATCTTTAAACTAATGCTTTTTCAGCAGCTTCAACAGTTTGACGAATCAAAGTCGTAATCGTCATTGGCCCCACACCACCTGGAACTGGTGTATAAGCAGAAGCAATCTCTTCAATTCCCACTAATTGAATATCACCGACACCACCGCCATCACGCGGGTGGAAACCTGCATCTACAACAACTGCACCTTGCTTGATCCAGTCTTTTTGAATCAACTCAGCTTTACCCACCGCACCTACAATAATATCTGCTTGTTTTACCAATTCAGCTAAGTTTTGAGTACGCGAGTGGCAAATCGTCACTGTCGCATTCGCCTGTAATAACATCATTGCCATTGGTTTGCCTAAAATCGCTGAGCGACCGACCACAACTGCATGTTTACCCGCGATCTCGATCTTGTTTTCTTGCAAAATGGTCATGATGCCAGCTGGAGTTGCTGAACCATATGCAGCCTCGCCCATTGCCATACGACCAAAACCTAGACAAGTCACGCCATCCACATCTTTAGCTAATGAAATGGCATCAAAACATGCTCTTTCATCAATTTGTTCAGGCACTGGGTGCTGCAACAAAATACCGTGTACATCAGGATTCGCATTTAATTTTTGAATTTCAGCAAGCAATTGTTCTGTAGTTGTTTCTTTAGAAAGCTCAACTTTCAATGAATCCATACCGACACGGCGGCAAGCGTTGCCTTTCATACGCACATACGTTGCCGATGCACCATCATCACCAACCAAAATTGTTGCCAAAATTGGGGTACGTCCCGTTTTTGCTTTTAATGCTTCTACACGAACCAACAAATCAGCTTCGATTTGTGTTGCCAACGCACGACCGTCTAAAACCAATGCCACAGCGCATCTCCAAAGTGGGTATGAATCAATTGCGTAAATAATACATGATAATTTGACCAATATTCTTTTAGATGTTGTTTTTATGTGCATATTCACGGCAAACACTATTGTTTTTTTTCTAAAGGTTGCTAATATGTGCATCACCAAATGATGGCGGGGTGGCAGAATGGTCATGCAGCGGACTGCAACTCCGTGTACGCCGGTTCGATTCCGACCCCCGCCTCCAAATTTGGTTTTAAAGCCCGAGTGGTGAAATCGGTAGACACAGGGGATTTAAAATCCCCCGCCCACAAAGCGTGCCAGTTCGAGTCTGGCCTCGGGCACCATTTTTCAGCAAATGAAATTTGGTGCTAAAAATTCCAGCTTAATGCTGGTTTTTTTATGTCTGAAATTTAAGAATAAAAAACTTTCTTTTACTTTTTTCAAAATGACACAACCTGTCACATCCACACCTCATAATCATTCCAATTTCATAATGATGATAAAAGGAATGATTATGCTTGGTCTTATTTTACATTATTCAACAATGACTCAAATGGGAGTTCTTATTGATGAAAATTCTAATCGTCATAAATTTTCTAATGACCAATGGCAAGCAGATATTGAAATAAAAAGAGGGTTAAAAGTGGATTTTAAACTAGATCATCAAGGTCAGATCATTTATATTCGTCAAAATTCTAAAGCAGCATAGAGAAAGGAATTTTTTCTTTCTCTTTGCCTCTATTTATAATATCACCTTTAAAAGAAGAAAATATTTTTAAAATACTTGTATTACTTTGATAATTTCCAAATAAAAACCTCGGGAAATAATTTAAATATAAAATATTATTTATTCTTTCGGACTAAACGAACATAGCGCAATATAATTTCCCAACTATTACTAGATTCTGTACTATTAAAATTCAAATACCATACAAATGTATTATCATCAAAATAACTATGGAAAGAACTCGACCAGTAATCTCCCCATGCTCGTTCTGTTGGCTTAAACAACATATTTTCTGAACAACTATAACCTGCTTTATTTTGTTGGACTAATGTTCTAAGTTCTTCAATACTTGGTAATCGCCAATCTCTAAAACCTGCTAAGTTAAAAATTTTACAGCTTTCCTGAGCTTGTTTCCAATCTAATGCGCTTGCTTCACCATAACATTCCCCATTCAGCCATTTTTGTCCAATATTAATTCTCGACCACATTAAATCAGTCTTTGGGTCGACCCACACACCATCAGAAGGCAATGTTGATGTAAGCATTTTAGGTTCTGCTAAATGTCTTGCTATCTGTGCAATATTCAATAAATAATGGTCTACAGTTTCTACTTGTTCTGCACTTTTAAAAAATATAGAAAGTTCTGATGTATTCATTTAATTTATCCTAAACCAATATTACGTACTGGACGTATATAATTTTTACGATCCTTTCTATCAGAAGTTATCGTAAGATTATAAAACACAACTAAATAAAATAAATTATATTCAAAATCATGTGCGGTACTTGACCAATAATAGTGCCAAACATCGTTACCAGAAGAAATATCATATAAAATATTCTTTAGACTTCTTTCATAAGTCATTTTTTACTCAGTTCTAAATTATAGATTCCAGCAATTAAATTGAATCTTAATCCTA